>JBFHIF010000226.1:0-3511 GCA_041596595.1 Erythrobacter sp.
CGACGATCGATTACGTGGTGACCAAGATCCCGCGCTTTGCGTTCGAGAAGTTCAAGGGGGCCGATCCGATCCTTTCGACCGCGATGAAATCGGTCGGCGAAGTCATGGCGATCGGCCGCAATTTCGCGGAAAGCGTGCAGAAGGCGCTGCGCGGGCTCGAAACCGGCCTCGACGGTTTCAACCGCGTGCCCGAACTCGAAGGCGCCCCGATGGAAGCGATCACTGCGGCGCTTTCTCGCCGCACACCTGATCGCATCCTGAAGATCGCGCAGGCTTTCCGCGAGGAACTGACCGTCGAGCAGATTCAGGCGGTCACCGGATACGACCCGTGGTTCCTGCGCCAGATCGAGGCGATCATCTACGAAGAGCGGATGATCGGCCACAACGGCCTCCCGCGCGAAGCGGCGGAATTGCGGCGGCTCAAAGCGATGGGCTTTTCCGACAAGCGGCTCGCAACGCTCGCGGTCCGTTCGGTCGGGGTCGCAGGCGGGCTGGGCGAGACCCAGGCCAAGCGGTCGGGTCTGCTGCACGATGCGCTGCAAGCGATGGCCGGTGCCACCAGCGAAGACGAGGTGCGCGCCCTGCGCCGCAAGCTGGGCGTGTTCCCGGTATTCAAGCGGATCGACAGCTGCGCGGCCGAGTTCGAGGCGATCACGCCCTATATGTATTCGACCTATGAAGCCCCGAGCTTCGGTGAACCCGAAGACGAGGCGATGCCTTCCGATCGCCGCAAGATCGTCATTCTTGGTGGCGGTCCCAACCGGATCGGGCAGGGAATCGAGTTCGACTATTGCTGCGTGCACGCCTGCTTTGCGCTCGCCGAGCAGGGCTATGAGACGATCATGGTCAACTGCAATCCTGAAACCGTTTCGACCGATTACGATACGTCGGACCGCCTCTATTTCGAACCGCTGACCGCCGAGGACGTGCTCGAGATCTTGCGGGTCGAACAGCAGGCCGGCGAGCTGGTCGGCGTGATCGTGCAGTTCGGCGGACAGACCCCGCTCAAGCTCGCGCAGGCGCTCGAAGACGAGGGCATTCCCATCCTCGGCACCTCGCCGGACGCGATCGACCTCGCCGAGGATCGCGAGCGCTTTGCCCGGCTCGTGAACAAGCTGAAGCTCAAGCAGCCGGACAACGGCATCGCCTATAGCCGCGACGAAGCCGCTGCGGTCGCCGCGCGGATCGGTTATCCGGTCCTGCTTCGCCCGTCATACGTGCTGGGCGGGAGAGCGATGGAGATCGTCGATTCCGAGGCCCAGCTCGATGACTACATCGCCACTGCGGTCAACGTGTCGGGGGAAAGCCCGGTGTTGGTCGATCAGTATCTGCGCGATGCGATCGAATGCGATGTCGATGCGCTGTGCGATGGCGACGAGGTGCGCATTGCAGGCGTGATGCAGCATATCGAGGAGGCCGGGGTGCATTCTGGGGACAGTGCGTGCACCCTCCCGCCCTATTCGCTCGATGGCGAAATCATCGCCGAGATGGAGCGCCAGGCTGAGGCGCTTGCCACCGCGTTGAAGGTCCGTGGCCTGATGAATGTCCAGTTCGCGGTCAAGGATGGCGAGGTCTATCTCATCGAGGTCAATCCGCGCGCCAGCCGCACCGTGCCGTTCGTTGCCAAAGCGATCGGTCAGCCTGTCGCCAAGATCGCCGCACGCGTGATGGCGGGCGAGAAGCTCGCCGATTTCGAACCCTTCAAGCGCGACCTGCCTTACATGGCGGTCAAGGAAGCGGTATTCCCCTTTGGCCGGTTCCCCGGGTCCGACCCGGCACTTACACCCGAGATGAAATCGACCGGAGAAGTGATGGGGATCGACGAAAGCTTCCCCGCCGCTTTCCTCAAGTCGCAGATCGGGGCAGGGATGAACCTGCCGCGCAAGGGCACCGTGTTCGTTTCGGTCAAGAACTCGGACAAGCCGGTTATCGTCCCCGCGGTGCGGACCATGATCGAACAGGGGTTTTCGATCATCGCTACGGGCGGCACGCAAACCTATCTGGCGGAGCAAGGTCTTGCGGTCGAACGTGTCAACAAGGTCGCCGAAGGCCAGCCGCATATCGTCGACAAGATCATCGATGGCGAGATCGCGCTGATCTTCAATACGACCGAAGGCTGGCAGTCGCTGCTGGACAGCAAATCGATCCGCGCAACCGCGCTCGAGAAGAAGGTTCCGTACTACACCACCGCCGCAGCTTCGCTCGCCGCGGCGCGAGCGATTGCGGCGGTTGCACCCGAGCAGCTTGAAGTCCGCAGCCTCCAAGACTATTATGGTTAGGCAATAGACCCCATCCTCCCTACATTTCGGTGTATTTTCAACGCCTCGTTACTGGCGAATACTACCGGAATGATTGCGTGGGATGGCTTGAAACAGGAAAGTTGACAGGAATGGCTACGATGGAAAAGGTTCCGATGCTCGCGGAGGGGTATGAGCGTCTGACCCAGGACTTGAGGGCGCTTCGCGACGAACGCCCGAAGATCGTCGATGCGATCGAGGAAGCGCGTGCCCACGGCGACCTGTCCGAAAACGCCGAATATCACGCGGCGAAAGAGCGCCAGGGTCAGGTCGAAGCCCAGATCGCAGAGATCGAGGACAAGGTCACCCGCGCGCAAATCATCGATCCCAAGTCGCTTTCGGGTGACAAGATCGTGTTCGGAGCCACCGTCACTCTGCTCGACGAAGACGACAAGCCGGTGAAGTATCAGATTGTCGGCCAGACCGAGGCTGATGCGGCAAAGGGCCGGATCTCTTATTCGTCGCCGCTGGCGCGCGCGATGATCGGCAAGCAGGTCGGCGAGGACATCGAGGTCACGGTTCCCTCGGGCGACAAGTTCTACGTCGTCGAAAAGATCGAATTCATCTGATCCTGACGGGCCGGCGCTTCGCTGCGAGGCGCTTTTCCAGAGATGTTCTGCCCGATCGGGCGGACGATCTGCCGCGTCCGATCGTGATGTCGCGGTTATGCATCATACGGAGGCACGCCCAGTCGAAGCTGGGCCTGGCTCCCGCTGATCATCTCCAATCCTGAGGGTTCAGGCGTCCGGCGTCAGCAGCTTGTGAATGTGGACGATGACATATTTCATTTCTGCATCGTCAACGGTGCGCTGCGCCTGCGCGCGCCAGGCATCCACGGCTGCATCGTAGGAGCTGAAGACACCCACGACATGGAGGCTTTCGGGGTCCTGGAACTCGAAACCGCGCGGATCCGTCACGCGGCCTCCCATGACGAGATGAAGGCGTTGTTTCGGGGTTGCTTCTTCCATTGACTGATCCTTGGCGTGCGGGAAATCGTATTTCACGCGCGCCTTAGCGGATCGTCAGCCAAGGGCAAGAGCCCCGCGGAATACGCTTCGCCTCAGTTGCTGAGCCGGTCGGAAATGCCCCGCATTGCACGTCCGGCACGGCGGCGCGTGCGGCGGGTGGCGGCGCGGCCCTTGTCGAGCGTCGAGCCGGCAAAGTATTCGGTATCGCGGCGCAGGCTGCGCGCTTTCGCGCTCGCGCTATCGCCA
>JBFHIF010000227.1:0-3501 GCA_041596595.1 Erythrobacter sp.
AACTGGCAGAAGAACAGGTGAACAACGATTTTGCGCGCAGGATGTCGCTCATTACCGACAGCCTCAATTCGAATGCGATCGATATCACCGCAGCCCTATCCCAGGATGTTACCGACACGGCCTGGGATGCTTATCTCAAGGGTGACCGGGGCATATTCACGCGCCGTGCCGTTCGCCTGATCGACAGCGGCGAAGCGCGCGAGATTGCGGATCTTTACCAGCAGGACGACGCTTTCAAGGCGAATGTAGCGCGCTACATCCACGATTTCGAAAAGATGCTGCGTTCCATGCTTTCAACCCGTGATGGAAACGCGCTGGGGGTAACCGTGCTGGGATCAGACATGGGCAAGCTCTATGTCGTGCTTGCTCAAGCTACAGAGCGGTTTCGCGCTTAGGCCGCCTTTGCGCTCAGTCGCTCTGTTACGCTCAGTCGCGTTCTGTCAGCCTTTCGGGCGGATCAGGGAAGATATTGAGCGTGTCCACCCCGACCCAGCCAAACTCGTAATTGAGCACAAACAGGGCCGTGAGCACCGCCGCAATCGCCGTCGCGCGAAGCGCAACGCGCCGCGGTCGAAAATTGACCGGCGCACTTTCAGCCTGGCCGGGGACCTTGCGCACCCCTTCCTCGTCCGCGGTCCGAACTCCGAACGGGAGCATGACAAAGGCAGTCATGACCCAGAACAGGAAATAGATCGCGACTATCGACGTCCAGGCCATCAGTCTCTTTTCCCTCTTTCAAGACCGGACATCAGGACCCGGACCTGCGGGCTCTTGCCAGCCCAGCGCCGCGCGGCGCGGCGCGCGGCGAGCCTCGCGGCCTCGTGCACCGCTGCCGGATCGCCTGCATCGCGCCCCTTGAGCTTCCCAATGGCTTTGAGAATGTCATCTTCGGCTTCCAGAAGAAAATCAGGCATATCCTCGTCTAGCGGCAGCCCGAGGGCTTCGATCAACGGGCGCTGTCCCCGCGCAAGCACGACCATCATCACCCCCTCACTGGCAATCCGTCGACGCATCGCAATGGCCTCGCCATCGGCAGGGACAATGATGTCACCATCGAGCACAAGCCGTCCGGCCCTCACCTGCCCGATCACGCCGGGATCACCGGGCGCAAGCCGCACCACATCGCCGTTTGATTGCCTGACGTTGTGCGCAATTCCGCAGGTCTTCCCTAACCGGGACTGCTCTAGCATGTGACGGATCTCGCCGTGCACGGGCACGAGAACCTCGGGTTGAAGCCACTCGTATAGCGCTTCGAGTTCGGGGCGCCCGGGGTGACCCGAAACATGGATCAGGCTCTGCCTGTCGGTCACCATGACCACGCCCTTGGCAGCGAGCTTGTTCTGTATCCGTCCGATGGCAAGTTCATTGCCGGGTATCTGGCGAGACGAAAACAGCACCACGTCTCCGCCCACCAGTTCGATGGGGTGGTTGTCATCCGCGATCCGCGCAAGCGCTGCCCGGGGTTCGCCCTGGCCGCCGGTCGCGAGGATCATGACCTCGCCTCGAGGAAGCCGCATTGCGGTATCGAAATCGACCGTCTCGGGGAAATCGGCGAGATAGCCGTTATCCTGTGCCACCTCGATGATGCGGTCGAGCGACCTGCCGGCGACGCAGAGCGTGCGCCCGGTCTCCCGCGCGACCTCGCCCAGTGATTGCAGACGCGCGACGTTGCTCGCAAAGGTGGTCACGAGAACCCGCCTGCCCTCGTGCTTGCCGACTTCCTCCATCAAACCGCGATGGACTGTGCCTTCGGAACCGGAAGGACTTGGGTTGAACACATTCGTGCTGTCGCAGACTAGCGCAAGAACCCCTTCATCGCCGATCTCGCGCAATTCCTCCTCGGTGGTGGGTTCGCCGATGATCGGTTCCTCATCCAGCTTCCAGTCGCCAGTATGGAAAATGCGTCCATATGGCGTGTCGATCAGGAGAGCATTCCCTTCGGCAATCGAATGAGCGAGCGGGATATAGGTGACGGTGAATGGCCCGAGGGCAATCTGGCCGTGATCTTCCTCGATGATGTTGAGTTCGACTTCGCCCAGCAGTCCCGCCTCTTCCAGCTTCCGGGCGACGAGGTCGGCGGTGAAGGGAGTGGCATACAGGGGCACGCCCAATTCCCCGGCAAAATAGGGAACCGCGCCAATATGGTCCTCATGCGCGTGCGTCAGGACAATTCCGACCAGATCGCGGGTTCGCTCCTCGATGAACTCGAGATCGGCAAAAACCAGATCGACGCCGGGATATTCGCCCCCTGAAAACGTCATCCCCAGGTCGACCATCAACCACTTGCCTTCGCAACCATAGAGGTTGACGTTCATGCCGATCTCGCCCGAGCCGCCCAGGGCAAGGAAGAGCAGCTCGTTTTCCGGTGCGAAGTTCTTTTTCAAGTGACCCTCATTTCAGCAGCGATCAGCCAGCGCCCGCGGCCTGCTGCGCGACGATTGCGAGCCCCTCGATCGTGAGGTCCGCATCGACATGATCAAATACGTCCGTAGCCTCGTCGAACAGGATCGCCAAACCGCCAGTGGCCACGACTTTCGCCGGGCGGCCGATTTCGGCCTTCATTCTCGACACGATGCCCTCCATCATCGCCACGTGTCCCACGAAGACTCCGATCAGCATCTGCTCCTCGGTGTTGCGACCGATCACGCTCGACGTGCTCGGCGCCCTGATCGCGATACGCGGTAGCTTGGCCGTCTTTCCAACCAATGCATTGAGCGAAAGACTGATCCCCGGAGCGATTGATCCGCCTTTGTAGGCACCGTTGAAATCGATCATCTCGAACTTGGTCGCGGTGCCGAAATCGATAACGATCAGGTCACCGCCATACTTGTGATGCGCAGCAACGATATTGAGCGCGCGGTCTGCGCCCAGCGAGCTGGGCTGATCGACATCGATGTCGAATTGCCATGCGGCCTTACCCTGCCCGGCGAACAAGGGCGTAATTCCGAAATATTTCTGAGCCAGGACCGTCAGATTGTGATCGGCGCGAGGGACGACCGACGCAAAGATGATCTGCGAGATCGCGTCGCGCGCGATCCCCTCGATCTCCAGCAATTGGAGAAGCCAGACCGCATATTCATCCCCAGTCCGCCGGGGATCGGTCGCGATGCGCCAGCGTGCACGCGCGCACCAGTCACCGTCGGTGTCTCGCTCGAAAAGCGCAAAGACAACGTTGGTATTTCCGACATCCGCAGCGAGTAGCATCGCGTTTTTCCAATCTTCGGCTAAAGTGGCGGCCCGGCAACCACGTTCAATCCTCGATGATTACGTCGCCAGCGTGAATTGTCCTGACCTTGCCGTCATCGTCGCGAAGCTGCAATGCACCGCCCGAAGCCAGTCCATCGAAGGTCCCTTCGACGATCTTGCCATTCTCGTCATGAATCGACAGGCGCGGTCCCTTCGGATGAGCGTAGCCCAGCCAGCGCGCCCGGATCCCGGTCTCGCCGAGCTTGCGCCACCGCGCGATTTCCGAAGCGACATGGTGGACGAGACGTGCAGCAA
>JBFHIF010000228.1:0-3493 GCA_041596595.1 Erythrobacter sp.
AGGACCTCGACGGCAACCACCACGAGGAACAGCTCGAAGGGCTGCTGGCGACCTGTCTGCAGCATGAGATGGACCACCTCGAGGGGATCCTGTTCATCGACCACCTGAGCCGCCTGAAGCGCAACATGGCCCTGAAAAAGCTCAGGAAGCTGCGCCAGGCGGCCTAAGGCGGCCCGAAACTACACCGCGATCAGGCGGCTTCGACCATCCCGTCGAGCGCCTTGATGCAATCTTCCATGCATTCGCGGCACATTGTCTCGCAGCGGCGGCAGTGCGGATTGTCGTGCTTGGCGCATTCCTCGGCGCAGACCTTGCAGGCGAGGATACAGGCTTCGAGCAGCGACTTGATCACCGCGGTGCTGCCATGGGTGCGGCGCGCGGCGACCCGGCTGACCGCCTGACAGATATCCGAGCAGTCCGAGCAATGGCGGATACAGGCGGCCATGTCGCCGTCCTCGGCATTGCAGGCATCGACGCACGAATTGCAGATTGCGGCGCAATACATCGCGTGCTTGACCGCCTCGGCCAGTTGCTCGTTGAAATCGGACCCGACCTGCGGGTGTTCGGAAATCATTTCCTTGATCGACATGAATTTCGTCTCCTTTCGATGAAGGGAGCGAACGGAACTGGGGATTTGTTCCGAATTCGAGCCACTTACCGCTTGGCGGCTTTCCTCGTTCCGTCTATGTTCCGGGCATGGAAACAGGCATTCTCATCGCACTCGTCGCCGTTTTTGTTGGAATCGGCGTGGGTTACTGGCTGGGCGGACGCCCATCGACCGATCTTCGCACCCGGCTCGAAACTAGTGAGACCGAGTTCAAGAAAGCGATCGCCGAACTGGGCGAAGCGCAGATCGCGCTCTCCGCGGCCAAGGAACGCGCCGCGCGCGCTGACGAGTTGACCGCCGCGCTCGATGCGGCGCGCGAGGAAAACGCCAGCTTTCGGGCCGAACGCGCCGGTTTCGCCGAACAGAAACGGTTGCTCGAAGAATCGCGCGAAAAACTGCTTCAGGAATTCGAGAACACCGGGTCGAAAGTCCTCGAGGCAGCGCGAAAGACCTTCGAGGCCGAAGCGACCAAGCGACTGGGCGATGCCGAAGCGCAAAACAAGGAAGCCGTCGCGGGCTTGTTGAAGCCGGTGAGCGATCGGTTGCAGAAATACGAGGAACAGGTCGGATCGCTCGAACGCCAGCGGGCCGATGCGTTCTCGCGGCTGCACCAGCAGATCGAGGGCCTGCGCGTTTCTCAGGAGGAAGTGCGGCGCGAGGCGCAAAGGCTCGGCAATTCGCTGACGAACGCGCCCAAGGCGCGCGGGCGCTGGGGCGAACGTGCGCTTCAGAACGTGCTCGAGCAGTGCGGGCTGGCCGAGCATACCGACTTCCATCTCGAACAGTCGATCGGGACCGACAGTGGACGCCAGCGCCCCGACGCGATCGTCAACGTCCCGGGACAGAAGAAGCTGGTGATCGACGCCAAGGTTTCCTTGAACGCCTACCAGGCCGCGTTCGAGGCCGATGACGACGACGAGCGCAAACGCCATCTCGATGCGCATGCCAAGTCCATGCGCAGCCATGTCCAGACGCTTGGTTCAAAGGGCTATCAGAGCCAGTTCGACGAAGCGCCCGATTACGTGGTGATGTTCGTGCCGGGCGAGCACTTCGTTGCTGCCGCGCTCGAACACGATCCGGAACTGTGGGATTTCGCATTCCACAACAAGGTCTTGCTGGCGACGCCGACCAATCTGGTCGCGATCGCGCGGACGGTCGCGCAGGTCTGGCGGCAGGACACGATCGCCCGCGAGGCGATGGAAATCGGCAAGGCGGGGGCCGAGCTCTACGATCGGCTTGCCGTCGCTGCGGAGCATATGAAGCGGGTCGGAGGCGGGCTCGATACCGCCGTGAAGAACTACAACAAGTTCGTCGGCAGCTTCGAACGCAACGTCCTGTCTGCCGGACGCAGGCTCGCGGAAAAGGGTATCGAGGTCGGCAAGCGCGAAATCGAAGACGTGCCCGAGGTCGAATCGCTGCCGCGCTATACGTCCGAGGACGTGGCGCAGATCAAAGACGACAGCGAAGGCCTGGAAGCCGCAGAGTAGAGCTCCGCGCCCTTTCCTACTGCGGGGCGAGCGGTCAGGATCGCTGCGGCTCTTTTCCACCGTCTGCACTCACCGATCCGCCGGTTTTGCCGCGCGTCATCGCTGTGTCTGGCTGAACAAGTGTCAACTTCGTTTGAGACGTTCAGCCGTTTGAAATCGCACGCCTTTATGTCAGCTATCAGGCTTGCACCGGTGTCGCCTTTGTCAACTTCCTTCGCACCTGCACAAAAGTCGGCCACTGGCCCGTCATGCGCCGAACCCGAACGCGATCCGCCCTGCCACCATGAGGCCGAGCAATATCAGGATTGATGCCCACAGCGCGAGAATCCCGCCGGTGATGCGCCAGCTCTTGGACGGCAGGCCCTGCAGGAGAAACATCACGATCCCGGCCACGTTCACGCACACCAGGTTGATCGCGAAAAGGAACAGCGCATCTGCGCCTTCGCCGGGATAACCCGCTCCGGCATAGATCCCCGCCGCCGCCAGCGGAGGCACCAGCGCAACCGCGATCATCACGCCCACCAGCGCCAGCGAGGCTCCCCGGCTGAAGGCAAGCACGCCTGCCGCTCCGCAGGCGAGCGCCAGCGCGATATCTGCCGGCTGGACTATCGTGCGATTGGCGAGTTCGGGCACCGCCGGGTCGATCGCGACGAGCGCGCCCAGAGCAAGCCCGGCCAGCAATGCGAAGGCGCAGCCGACCGCGAGCGTGGCGGCCGAACGCAGGCCCAGTCGTCCGTCCCCGATCGTCGCGGCGAGCGCCAGCCCCATTGTCGGCGCCAGCAAGGGAGCGATGATCATCGCCCCGATCACGACGGCGGTCTGCCCGCTCCGCATTCCCAGCCCTGCAATGATCGCCGAAAGCGTCACGGTCAGCAGGTAGGATGGTCCCACCCGCAGGCTGTCCTCGATATCATCGTTGATCTCGTCGGTGCTCAGCCGGTCGCGACTGAAGAAGCGTTCGATCGCGGTTGGCGGTGGCAGATCCTCGTCGAGATGCATTTCGGTGTCGGCAGTTTCCTCGATCGCCGGAACCGCCGCTTCGAGCTGCTGCACGATCAGGAAGAACCCCTCGACCCCGGCAAACGCGGCTTCGAGCTCGTCGATCAGCCGCTCGGTGTAGCGTTGCTGGACGATGCAGCTGTATTTCTCTTGCCCGCCGGGGACCGATTCACGCCAGAATCGCCGCGAATGACGTGGCAGCAGCCGCTCGATCGCTTCTATCTCCGAGTCCGGAAGGAAGATCTGGATCAGTCTCGCTGCCATGCCACTCCGTTCCGAAATTGCCCCGTGATTTCTTGGCCTAGCAATTTCGATGCCGCACGCAATTGCGCTCAATCAATCATCGAGCGCCGCGAGCACCTCGTAAGCGAGCACTGCACCTGCCACCGCTGCGTTGAGA
>JBFHIF010000229.1:0-3470 GCA_041596595.1 Erythrobacter sp.
AAGGAACGAAAAACTGGCTCCGGAAGGCGAACTGGCGCTTGCTTATACGCCTGTCGCGCTTCGCGATGCCCTGCAAACGTGCCTGGCGCTCGATCACCGAATGGGTCGCATCGTCGCTGCGACGAGCGAACCTATGCTCGGCCAGATGCGGCTCGCGTGGTGGCGAGACATGCTGGGCAGCGATCCCGCGACCCGCCCCCGCGGTGACCTTGTGCTCGACGCGATCGGCGAACAATGGTCTGGCCGTGAAAACGCGCTCGTTCAGCTCGTCGATGGATGGGAGGTGCTGATTGCGTCCGACAAGATCGACTTCGATCAATTGCGGCAGGTCGCCGAAGGACGCAGCGCGCCCTTTGTTGCGCTATTTGCCGAAGACGATCACGAACTCGCGAGCCGGGTCAGGTCTGCCGGGATGCGTTACGTCTGTGCCGACCTAGCAAGCCGCATCAGCGATCAGGACGAGCGCGAACAAGCGATCCTGTTCGGGCTTGGTTTGGAATTGCGCGATGGACGTCTGCCCAAAGCGGCGAGGGGGCTGGCCGTGCTGGAAGCGCTCGCCATTCGCGCGCTGCGACGCGGCGGCCGCCCTCTCCTCGAAGGGCGAGGCGCGGGCCTAGCCGCTTTCAGGGCGGGTTTTCTCGGACGCTAGTTACGTGTTATTCCTTAGAAATTGCTGAGGAGGATCGCTGGTGCGTCAGATCGTGATCGGGGTATTTGTCGGATTGATCCTGGCGGGGGTGGGCGCTTTCTGGTGGTCGGGGCGCGCCGCGGTCGAAACCAATGCACCGCCTCCGCCCGAGATGGAGGAACTGGCGGTCAATCCCGAACATCTCCCCATTGTCGATCCGGGTGACCTGAAGGGGCCCGCTCCACCCGAAGCGAGCGAACTCACGCGCGAACAGAAGCGCTTCTTCCGCTACGATCGCAACCGCGACTGGAAGATCACGCGCAACGAGATGCTGTCATCGCGCTCCGAAGGCTTCCGCAAGCTCGATGTCGACGGCAACAATCTCCTCACTTTCGAGGAATGGGCCGTCACCACCGCTCAGCGGTTCGATGAAATGGACGCCAATGGAAATGGCGCGCTGACCCCGGCGGAATTCGCGACGAGCGCGCCGAAGCCGCGCAAGCGCAAGCCCGGCTGCAAATGCTAGGTCAAGCGGGGACGGTCGCGGCCGACCGGGTCACCCATTCGGCAAGATCTGTCTTGGCGCGCGAGGTATAGGCTTCCTTGCGCTGCTTCTTTTTGACTTCGTGGAGAGGCGGGAAGAGGCCGAAATTGACATTCATCGGCTGAAACGTCTCTGCTTCGGCATCGCCGGTGATATGGCTGAGCAAGGCGCCAAGCGCAGTGGTCGCCGGCAAGGGACGCCAATCCTGACCTGCAAATTCGCAAGCCGCCATCATCCCGGCAACTAGCCCGATCGCAGCGCTCTCCACGTAGCCTTCGCAGCCGGTCACCTGTCCTGCGAACCGGATATGCGGAGCAGCCTTGAGCCTCAACTGCCGATCGAGCACTTGGGGTGAATTGAGAAATGTGTTGCGGTGCAACCCGCCCAGCCGCGCGAACTCGGCGTTCTCGAGGCCGGGAATAGTGCGAAAAAGTTCGATCTGGGCACCATATTTGAGCTTGGTCTGGAACCCCACCATGTTCCACAGCGTGCCGAGCTTGTTGTCCTGCCTGAGCTGCACCACAGCATAAGGCCAGCGGCCCTGCGGGAATTCCTCGCTCGTGTCATAGGGATTGTCGAGCCCGACACCTTTCATCGGTCCATACCGCAAGGTTTCCACCCCTCGTTCGGCCATGACCTCTATCGGCATGCAGCCATCGAAATAGGGGGTGTCCTTTTCCCACTCCTTGAACTCGGTCTTTTCCCCGTCGATCAGACCCTGGTGAAAGGCGAGATATTGCTCCTTCGTCATCGGGCAATTGATGTAGTCGCCGCCTTCGTTGGACGCCTCGGTTCGCTTGTTCCACCGCGACTGGATCCAGCATTTCGACATGTCGATGCTGTCGCGGTGAACGATGGGAGCGATCGCATCGAAAAAGGCGAGGCGCTCTTCGCCCGTCGCACCGACGATGCTCTGCGCGAGGCTTGCAGCAGTAAGGGGGCCGGTGGCCACGATCGTCAGCCCGCTGTCGGGTAGGGTGTCCACCCTTTCACGCGCGATCGTGACATTGGGATGTTCGCTCAGGACCTTCTCGACTTCGGCCGAAAAAAGGTCGCGATCCACGGCCATCGCGCTGCCAGCAGGAACCCGCGCCGTCTCGCCGGCCCGCATCACGAGGCTGTCGAGTGCGCGCATCTCGTGGTGAAGCAAACCGACGGCGTTGTTCGTGTCGTCGTCCGAACGAAACGAATTGGAACACACCAGTTCGGCGAGGCCATCGGTCTGGTGGGCAGGTGTCATCTCTCCCGACCCGCGCATTTCGGACAGGCGCACCTTGATGCCGCGCCGCGCGAGCTGCCAAGCGGCTTCGGATCCGGCGAGCCCGCCGCCAATTATGTGCACATCGTGGGTGGATGAGGTCATGATCATGGTGGGCGAGGTAATTGCGTGCTAGCCGCAAAACAAGAGAGGAGGGGCCATTGCCCAAGCGAGCCTTGATCGAAGCCCGTCCGTGGATTCTCGCCAGCGTGACCGCGGCGATCGCCTATTACTTCCTGTGGAACAACCCGATAGGCGGTCTGTGGCTGATCCTGCTGAAGGGATCGGCCGTGGGATTGCTTGCGATATACGTGCTTCGCCGTGCGAGCGGCGCCAGCGCCTATCTGCTTTTTGCGGTGCTCGTCATGTCGGCTCTGGGCGACATGGTAATCGAACTCAGTTTTGAGCAGGGCGGGGCATTGTTTGCCGTCTCGCACCTTTTCGCTGTCATTCTTTATGCATTGAACAGACGAAAGCCCGTCTCCCCAAGCCAGCTGGCGCTCGGCGCGGTCTTGTTTGGGGTCACCCCGCTGGTTTCATGGTTGCTGAGCGCAAGCGTGGCGGTCGCTCTTTATGCAACGGCTCTTGGCGCGATGGCGGCAAGCGCCTGGCTCAGTCGCTTTCCTCGCTACCGGGTCGGAATCGGGGCGGTGCTGTTCGTTGTCAGCGACTGGCTTATCTTCGCGCGCGCCGGACCGCTCCAGCTCGAGACGGCCGCCGACATTCTCGTCTGGCCGGTCTACTACACCGGTCAGTTGATGATCGCGACCGGCGTGGTCCAGGTGCTGCGCGGGCAGATGCCGGCACGCTAGATCCCTCGTTCTACATTAGGCAGGGCGGACGGGTCACGATGACCTGCCTGCCGGTCGCACGCTCGACCCTTTGCGTGTGAACGAGCCGAAGCGGGAATTACCCGCCCCGCTCATCCTCGATGTTCTTGTCCGAATGGGCGGTCGTGTCGGGCGTGGTCTCGTCGCCGCCACCGCGACGCTCGACCATTTCCTCCACCACGGCTTCCTCGGCTTCGTTTTCCGGTTCCT
>JBFHIF010000230.1:0-3467 GCA_041596595.1 Erythrobacter sp.
CCTCGGCGCGGAAGATCGGCAGCCACTCCTCCTCGGGCGCATCCTTGAACCGCTCGCCCAGTTCGCTGGCGAGATATTCACCCACCGGCGTGAGGTAACCGCCCGGATAAAGACCTTCGGGGATATCGCCGATATCCTCGCCCAGCGCTTCGCGGTAGCGAAGATGCGCCGAGCGCGCGAGTACGTCGACCTGTCCGCCGGCATCGTTGATGTAATATTCGCGCACGACATCGTGCCCGGCGAATTCGAGCAGGCTCGAAAGCGCATCGCCCACCACCGCGCCGCGGCAATGCCCCATATGCATCGGGCCAGTCGGATTGGCCGAGACATATTCGACATTGACCGTCCGCCCGGTGCCCATCTTTGAGCGGCCATAGGTCGTGCCCAGCCGCGCGATCGCGCCGAGTTCGGCCAGCCAGGCTTGCGGTTCGAGCCTGAGATTGATGAACCCCGGCCCCGCGATCTCGGCAGAGGCGATACCGTCGACCGCTTCGAGCCGCGGCACGATCTGCTCGGCCAGCGCGCGCGGATTGGTCTTGGCCTGCTTGGCCAGCACCATCGCGGCATTGGTCGCGAGATCGCCATGCGACGGATCGCGAGGCGGTTCGAGCGTGACATGGGCGAAATTCGCCTCGGCAGGCAGCTTGCCCTCGCTGACGAGAGCGAGGAGGACCTGTTCGACCTTGTCGGAAAAGGCGGTGTAAAGGGTTGGGCTATCGGTCATGGTGAGCGGGCGGTTAGCCGAAAAGCGCGGCCGGGACAAAGGGCGATTGCACGAGCGATTTCATACGCCATCGCACCGGGGGGCGATCAGGTGCGACACCGCCCCGCCGGGGCCGGACGCGCGTTCTTGCAAGCGGATGGGAGAACCCGCGCCGCCGCGCTGGCAGCGGCGCGAGGCCGGGCGTCAGCGGGTGGCGTTGTAAGCTAGCTGGTCCTCGGTCAGCTGGAACCCGACCAGCATCTCGAACCGGGTGCGCTGAATCGCCGCTTTGACCTCGGGATCCGCGAGCGGATCGAGAGCGGCATCGAGGTCGCCTGCGCGCCGACGTCGGGTGATGCGTTCGCGGATATCGGCAGGCAGGCTGGCCGCGCCACTGTCGACGAAGGCCCCGGCCCGCGCGCTGGCGCTGGCGCGTTCCTGCCCGTCGGCGAAAGTGAGAGTGACTTGGCCGATGCGCTTGGTCACCACCGCGCTGCCGCCCTGCAGCACCGTCACGAAATAAGGCAGCGTCACCGTGCGGCTGCCGCGCACGTCGCCGCGGCGGGCGTTCACATCGAAGGTCGCCTCGGTGTAGACCTTGTCGCCGGCGCTCTCGTTGCAGGTCGAACGCAGATTGGTCATCGACGCGGTGACGTCGAGACTCGCGGTGGTGCGATCGGCCGAACGGAATGTCGTGATGTCGCCGGTATAATCGGGGATGCCCACCGCAGGACAGGTCGACAGGACAGCGGTGATCCCGACCCCCTGATCGACCACCAGTTCGCCTTCACGGGCACAGCCGGCAAGAGCGGCAGCAAGCGCGAGAGCGGGAAGGATACGGTTGCGTGGCAGCATGAATGATGTGTCCTTGGTCGTTCGGTCGAATAGGTGTCGCGGCGCTACGCGCCAGCAAGTGCGAGAGCGTCCTAGCGATGCGCGCGACGATGCGCTAGAGGCAGGCGCATGAACGCCCCCTTTCCCGAAAATGCGACCGCCCGGCGGGCAGCGCAGCCGCTCAACCTCCTGATCGCCGCACCGCGCGGGTTCTGTGCCGGTGTCGACCGCGCGATCGAGATCGTCGAGAAGGCGCTCGAACGCTATGGCGCGCCGGTCTATGTCCGCCACGAGATCGTCCACAACAAATTCGTGGTCGAGGGCCTGCGCGCGAAGGGCGCGATCTTCGTCGAGGAACTCGACGAGGTGCCGGGCGATGCCCCGGTCGTGTTCAGCGCGCACGGTGTCCCCAAGTCGGTCCCGGCCGAGGCGAAGCGTCGCAACCTCATGTATGTCGATGCCACCTGTCCGCTGGTTTCAAAGGTTCATCGCCAGGCCGAGCGCCAGATCGAAAAGGGTCGCCACATCATCTTCATCGGCCACGAAGGCCACCCCGAAGTGATCGGCACGATGGGCCAAGTCGATCCGGGCCAGATGACGCTGGTCGAGACGGTCGAGGATGTCGAGACACTCGATCTGCCCGCAGACACCGAGCTCGCCTATCTCACCCAGACGACGCTTTCGGTGGATGACACCGCGCAGGTGATTGCCGCGCTTACAAGACGCTTTCCGCAGATCCACGGCCCCAAGGCCGAAGACATCTGCTATGCCACCTCCAACCGCCAGACTGCGGTCAAGGACATGGCTCCCGCCTGCGACCTAGTGCTGGTGATCGGGGCGCCCAATTCATCGAATTCGCTCCGCCTCGTCGAAGTCGCCGAACGGCTCGGAACGCGGGCCCGGCTGATCCAGCGCGCAAGTGACATCGATCCCGCGTGGCTCGAAGGAGTCGAGACGATGGGCCTGACGGCAGGCGCCTCGGCACCGGAAATCCTGGTTCGCGAAGTGGTCGATCGGCTCGCCCAGTTCCGCGAGGTCCACGAGACCACGATTACTGCCGCGGAAGAGAAGATGATCTTCAAGCTCCCGCGTCAGCTCACCGAATAGGCGAGCGCGGAAAGCGGGCGGCGTGGCGGTCTATACCCATCTCGGCGGGGAAGAACTGGCCCGACTGATCGCGCATTACGATGTCGGCGAACTCGTCTCGGCCAAGGGCATCGCCGAGGGCGTTTCGAACTCGAACTGGATCGTCGAGACCACCGGGCGCAGCGGTGAAGGGGCGCGCTTCATCCTGACGATGTACGAACGGCGGATCGATCTGGCTGACCTGCCCTATTTTCTCGGCCTGCTCGATCATCTCGCAGCACGCGATTGTCCGGTCCCAGCCACGATCCACGACCGTGAGGGGGCCGCCTTTCGCGATGTGCGAGGAAAGAAAGTCGCGCTGATCGAATTTATACCCGGCGTCTCGCCAGCCGAACCGCGCGCCGCGCAGGCGCGCTCGCTCGGCAAGGTCCTTGCCAGAATGCACCTCGCGAGCCGTGATTTTCCGATGACCCGCGCCAATGCGATGGATTTCGCTCATACTGCCCGTGTCCTCGAACAGTGCGGCACGCGCGCCCTGGCGACGATCGATCCGGCCTTGCCGGCGATGATCGACCCAGCCCGCGAAGCCGCTGCGCTCAACCTGTCGGCGCTACCGACCGCGCAGATCCATGCCGACCTGTTCCCCGACAACGTTCTGATGATCGGCGATGCGGTGACCGGGCTGATCGATTTCTATTTCGCCTGCACCGGGGCGATGGCGCTCGATCTTGCAACCACCCATGCGGCGTGGTGCTTCGATGCCGAGAACCGCTATCGGCCCGAAATCGGGCGCGCCTTGCTCGATGGTTATGAAAGCGTGCGCGCGCTCGACCCTGAAGAACAC
>JBFHIF010000231.1:0-3446 GCA_041596595.1 Erythrobacter sp.
AGGGCTTCGGATCGCGGCTGGTCGCGATGTCGGTCGGCCACCAGCTTGGTGGCGCGATCGAGTATGACTGGCGCTCGGAAGGGCTGCGGGTCGCGATCAAGCTGCCGCTCGAGAGGCTGGCCGAATAGACCTCGCCCGGTTACAGCCGGGGGCATGACCGCGCCCAGCGATCCAACCGACAGCGTGCTCGCCTTCGACCGCGTGGAAAAACGCTATGGCGCGCACGATCAGGTGATCGCGGTTGCCGGAATATCCTGCACGATCGAGCGCGGCAGCTTCACCGCTTTGGTCGGAGCATCGGGGTCGGGCAAGTCGACCCTTCTCAAGACCGTCAACACGCTAGTCACGCCAAGCGCGGGCCGGGTGCTGTTTGCCGGCGAGGATGTCGCCGCGCTCGCGCCTTCACGACTGCGCCGACGGGTCGGCTATGTGTTCCAGGGGATCGGTCTGTTCCCGCATATGCAGGTGGGCGAGAATATCGCGATCGGCCCGCGCCTTGCGGGTGAGAGGCTGGCGCAGGGCCGGATCGACGAACTGCTGGAGCTGGTCGAACTCGAGCCCGCGATGGCGAGCCGGATGCCCGCCGAGCTTTCGGGCGGACAGCGCCAGCGCGTCGGGGTGGCGCGCGCGCTGGCGGGAGAGCCCGAACTGCTATTGATGGACGAACCCTTCGGCGCGCTCGATCCGATCACCCGCGATGCCCTGGGCAATACCGTGCGCGAGCTGCACGAGCGGCTCGGCCTCACCACCATCATGGTCACGCACGACATGGCCGAGGCGCTGCTTCTGGCCGACCGGGTGCTGGTAATGGATACCGGGGAAATGGTGGCCGATTGCACGCCCGAACGATTGCTGCGGGGCGAAGGCGGCGCAATCGCGCAGGGCCTCGTCGCGGTCCCGCGCGAACAGGCCGAAAGGCTCGCCGCGATGGAGGGGCGGCTGGCATGACCGGCGACTTTGCCGCGATCCTGTTCGGCCTCGGCGACAAGCTCGCCGCTCATGTCCTGCTTTCGGCAAGCGCGATCGCGCTGGGACTGTTAGTGGCGCTCCCGCTCGCGGTGTGGGCGAGCCGATCGAAAGTGGTGAACCGGGTGGCTCTGGGATTCGCGAGCCTGGTGCAGACCATCCCCGCGCTTGCCCTGCTCGCGCTGTTCTTTCCGATCCTGCTCAGCTTGCGCGCGGTGTTCGGCGAGGACCTGCCGACGCTCGGCTTTCTTCCCGCGCTGCTCGCACTCGCGCTCTACGCGCTGCTGCCGATCCTCAGGAACGCGGTGACCGCGCAGGCCAATCTCGATCCCGGCGTGCTCGAGGCGGCAGACGCGGTGGGCATGACCGGGTGGCAGAAATTGCGGCTGGTCGAGGCTCCGCTTTCCGCCCCTTTCATCATGGCTGGCATACGCACCGCGAGCGTGTGGACGATCGGCGCCGCGACGCTTTCGACCACGATCGGCCAGCCGAGCCTGGGGGACCCGATCTTTGCGGGGCTGCAGACCCAGAACTGGGCGCTGGTGCTCGCCGGATGCCTCGCCAGCGCGGCGCTCGCGCTCATCACCGACCAATTGCTCGGCCAGATCGAGCGCGGCATGGCCGAGCGCGAACCGCGCCGCTGGGGCCTCGGCCTCGCCGCGGTCGCGGCAGGAATCCTCGCCGCTTTCGCCTACCAGGCGCGCGGGCAGGACGAGGACGCGGTGGTGATCGCCGCCAAGCAGTTTTCCGAGCAATATATCCTCGCCCGGCTGATCGGATCGCGGCTCGAGGCGGCAGGCTACGAGGTCGAATATCGCGACGGGCTGGGATCGGCGGTGGTGCACAACGCAGTCGCCAATTCCTCGGTCGATATCTCGGTCGACTATACCGGCACGATCTGGACCAACAATCTGGGCCGCCGCGACAATCCCGGGCGCGAGGCGATGTATGAAACGATCCGCGAATGGGAAGCGCGCGAAAACGGCGTGCGCGTGCTCGGGCGGCTCGGTTTCGAGAACGCCTATGCCTTCGCGATGCGCGAGGACCGCGCGCGCGAACTCGGTGTAAGCTCGCTTGAAGATCTCGTGCCCATCGCCTCGCGGCTGACCGTCGGCGGCGACCCGGAATTCTTCGAACGACCCGAATGGACGGCGGTGCGCGATGCCTATGGCCTTGCCTTCGGGGAGAAGCGCAATTTCTCGCCCACCTTCATGTACAATGCGCTGCGATCGGGCGAAGCCGACGTGATCAGCGCCTATACGTCCGATGGCCGGATCGCCGCCGATCGCCTGGTGGTGCTGGACGATCCCAAGGAGGCCTTGCCGAGTTACGATGCGATGCTGATGCTCTCGCCCCGGGTCAGGGACGATGCGGGGATCCTCGCGGCGCTGCGTCCGCTTGTGGGCGCGATCGATGTCGAGGCGATGCGCGAGGCGAACTACGCGGTCGACCGCGAAGGAGCAGGCAAGCTCAGCCCGTCAGCCGCGGCGCGCGAACTGGCGGCCAGGATCGGACTCTGATCCCTGAAAACCTAGGCGAAGCCTTCGCCATGCGGCCAGCGTCGCCCGCATAGCCCCAGGACCTTGAACAGCACCCCCATCTGGTCATCCTCGACCAGCCGGTCGCGCTGGCGCTTGAGCGTGTCGGCCATGTGCGGCGCCTTGCGCACGAGCGCTTCGAGCCGGGTGTCGATATGCAGCTGGCGCAACCATTCGCCCTGCCTTTGCAGCCCCATCACCTCGGCCCCGCCCTTGACGGCGACCTGCTGGAGCATCTCGAAATCGACATGCGCGGTGAGGTCCGCCTCGCCCGGACTAGCTAGTGGATCGACCTTCTCGTGGCGGCGCAGAGCCTGGAGGGTCGAGCCCGAGCGCAATTCGGTCGGGCCGTAATCGATGATCAGCGCGACCCCGCCCTGGTTGGCGAGCCGCTGGGCGATTTCGCCCATAACCGTGGCGGCTGCCGGACTGGTCTCGATCATCGTCCCCTGCGGGGCACCGCGCCAGCTATCGGGCACGATCGAATCCATCGGCTTGTCGCCCACCACGAACGCCAGGTCGTCTCCGTCGAGCCCGACCATGCGTTCGTGCCAGCCATTGGCGGACCGCACCAGCTGGTGGATCGGCAGCGCATCGAAGAACTCGTTGGCAACGATCAGCAACGGACGGTTATCGGGCAGGGTCGATAGATCGTCGTGGAACCGCACATGGGGGACCACCTGGCGCTGGATCTTGCGCAATTCGCGTGAGCCCTCGACGAAATGGACCCGCGGATTGAACCCGTATTTGCCCGCCGTCTTGAGCACGTCCTTCGACAGCGTCCCGCGGCCCGGCCCCAGTTCGACATAGTGGATGTTTTCCGATGCGCCCATCTTGACCCACAGATCGGCCAGCCACAGCCCGACAAGCTCGCCGAACATCTGGCTGATTTCGGGCGCGGTGATGAAATCGCCTTCCTCGCCGAACGGATCGCGCGTCGCG
>JBFHIF010000232.1:0-3423 GCA_041596595.1 Erythrobacter sp.
CCTGCCGACGCGATGATTGCTTTCGAGCGTTTCCCGGTTCGAGGTCATGAAGTGCCAGTAGAGCGGGTTGAAGGGGCAGGCCCCTTCGCCAGTCTTCTTGGCAGGCGAATACACGCATTCTCCGCAATAGTCGGACAGCTTGTTGATATAGTTGCCGCTGGCTGCATAAGGTTTGGTCGCCAGCTTTCCGCCATCGGCGTAGAGGATCATCGCGCTGACATTGGGCAATTCGACCCATTGATAGGCATCGGCATAGACCACCAGAAACCAGTCCTGCACCTGGGCCGGGTCGATCCCGGCGATAAGGCAGAAATTGCCTAGCACCATAAGCCTCTGGATGTGGTGGGCGTGGGCGTTCTCGCGGGTCGACCTTATGCAATCGGCAAGGCACCGCATCTCGGTTTCACCGGTCCAGAAGAATTCGGGCAGATCGCGGCTGGCCCCGAGCGCGTTGTCGGTCTCGAGCCCCGGCATGAAACGCCAATAGAAACCGCGCACATATTCGCGCCAGCCGATGATCTGGCGGATGAAACCTTCGACCGAATTGATCGGCGCCGCCTCGTTTAAATATGCTTTCTCGGCCCTGCGGCACAGGTCCAGAGGATCGAGCAGCCCGAGATTGATGCTGGTCGAAAGCATCGAGTGATACATGTCGTCCTTGCCGTGGACCATCGCGTCCTGGAAGGGGCCGAAACACTCGATCCGATGGGCGAAGAAATCGTCAGCTGCCTTTTCGGCATCGTCGCGGGTTACCGGCCATCCGAAGTTCTCGAGATCTCCGAAATGATCGGCGAATTGCGCCTCGACCAGATCGATCACTTCGCGGGTGACTTGGTCGGGTTCGAACACGCGCCGACGGGGCGGGGCGATCGCGCCTTGGGCATCCTTTGGCGGGGGTTCGCGATTGTCCTTGTCGTAATTCCATTCGCCGCCTTCGGGCTTGCCGTCTTCGCGCATGAGCAGGCCGGTCTTGCGGCGCATCTCGCGATAGAAGTGCTCCATCGTCAGTTGCTTGCGATCGTCCGCCCATTCCGAGAAGTCGGCGTGCGAGCAGATGAAGCGATCGTCGGCGAGAATCTCGACCGCGCAGGCAAACTTGTCGGCCCATTCCTCGATTTGCTGCTGGACCCGCCATTCGCCGGCCTCGACCACGCGAACCTCGCGCGGATCGTGGCGTTCGATCGCCCGCGCGACCTCGCCGGTAAAGCTTCCGGAATTGTCTTCGTCTGTCAGCGTGACGTAATCGACGGTCCACCCCGCATCGCGCAATTCGGCGGCGAAATGGCGCATCGCGGAAAAGATCAGAACGATCTTCTGCTTGTGATGCTTCACATAAGTGGCCTCGTCCCAGACCTCCATCATCAGGATGACGGTGTCATCCTTTGCCCGGCCGCGCAGGCTCGCAAGCGTGCGGGTCAGTTGATCGCCGAGGATCGGGACGAGGACGGGGCGTTTGGCCATCTAGCTAACAACGTGCGGCATGATCTGTTGTGCTCCTAGACGAAGGAATAGGGGTCTATATCGACCCCGACGCGCACGCCGGGAGGGAAATCGTGCGCGTCGAGCCATTCGCGCAGCGTTTCCTGCAGGTTCGCGCTGCGGCGGGCATTGACCAGGAAGCGATAGCGATAGCGGCCCCGGAGCAGTGCCAGTGGTGCAGGGGCAGGGCCGAGTATGTAAAGGTCTTCGCGATGCGGGCGGGTGTTACCAAGCTGCACGGCGGCGGCGCGCGCTTCGCGCACGTCCTCCGATGACAGGATGATCGCGGCCCAGCGACCGAAAGGCGGGGCTCCGGCATCGCGCCTCGCCTCGGTTTCGGCGGCGTAGAACGCGTCGCGATCTCCATTGGCGAGCGCGGCGATCACCGGCGCATCGGGATGGCGGGTCTGGATCAGGACCTCACCCGGTTTCTCACCGCGCCCAGCACGCCCGGCGACTTGCGCAACCTGCTGATAGGTGCGCTCCGCTGCGCGAAGATCTCCGCCCTCGAGCCCGAGATCAGCGTCGACCACGCCCACGAAAGTCAGCTCCGGGAAGTGAAAGCCCTTGGTTACGAGCTGAGTGCCGACGATCACGTCGATCGCCTTCGCCTCGGCCATCGCGATGAACTCGGCCGCGCGCTCGGGATTACCGAGAGTGTCCGATGTCGCGATCGCCACGCGGGCTTCGGGGAACAGGTCGGTGACTTCGTCTGCGATCCGTTCGACGCCAGGTCCGCAGGCGACCAGGCAATCGCTCTCGCCGCATTCGGGACAGGTTTCGGGAGGCTTTGTCTCCAGCCCGCAATGATGGCACGCCAGCCGCGCCGAAAGCCGATGTTCGACCAGCCACGCGCTGCAATTGGGGCACTGAAATCGGTGGCCGCAATTCCGGCAAAGCGTCAGGGGGGCATAGCCGCGGCGATTGAGAAACAGCAGCGATTGTTCTGACTTGGCTAGCCGCTGTTCGAGAGCCGCGATCACCGGGGCGGACAGCCAGCGCCCGGCGGCTGGCTTTTCTTCGGTCAGATTGACCAGCTTGATCTCGGGCAGTTCCGCGCCGCCGAACCGGCTGGGCAGTTCCATGCGCTCATAAGTGCCGATCTCGGCCATGTGCAGGCTTTCTAGCGCCGGGGTCGCGCTCGCGAGCACGACCGGGATGTTCTCGAACCGGGCGCGCATCACCGAGACATCGCGCGCGTTGTAACGCACTCCGTCATCCTGCTTGAACGAAACCTCGTGCGCCTCGTCGACCACGATCAGGCCGAGATTGGCGTAGGGCAGGAACAGCGCCGAGCGCGCGCCGACAATGACCTGTGCGGTTCCTTGCGAAATGGCGCGCCAGGCGCGGCGACGTTCGGTCGACTTGAGCGAGGAGTGCCACAAGACCGGGGCCGCACCGAACCGCTGTTCGAACCGGACGAGAAAATTCTCGGTCAGGGCGATTTCGGGCAGCAGGACGAGCACCTGCCGTTCCATCCGAACCGCTTCGGCGACCGCTTCGAAATAGACTTCGGTCTTTCCCGATCCGGTCACCCCGTCGAGCAGGACGGGGGCGTAGCTGCGCGCCTCGACCGCTTTGACCAGCCGCTTTGCGACCGCAAGCTGGTCGGACGAGAGCGAAGGCTGGTGATGGTCGGGATCGGCGGGTTCGTAGGGCCGGTCGATCGCGACCGTTACCGGTTCGATCACGCCCTGGTTTACAAGACCACGCAGCACGGCCTCGGACACTTCGGCAACGGCCGAAAGTTCGCGGATCGTGCCCTGTTCACCATCGAGCGCCTCGATCGCTCGGGCGCGCTGATTGGTCATGCGCTCGGGTGTGCCACCCGACAGTCGGTATTCAGTGGTGGTGGTCGGCCCGCCCAATGCGCCGCCGCTCGACAGAACCATTCTCGCGACGCTCGCCAGCGAAGCGCAATAATAGTCGGCAGTCCACTCGATC
>JBFHIF010000233.1:0-3422 GCA_041596595.1 Erythrobacter sp.
ATATAGGCGTAATTGCCGTTCCCGTGATTGGCGATCTGTTCCATCATCGCCTCGTTGTAATTGCCCGTGCCAAAGCCGAGCGTGGTCAGCGTGATCCCGCTGTCGCGCTTTTTCTCGATCATCTCGACCAGCGCATCGTGGCTCGACACGCCGACGTTGAAATCGCCGTCGGTCGCGAGGATCACGCGATTGACGCCGCCTTCGATGAAATTGTCGGCGGCGATGTCGTAGGCGAGCTGCAAGCCTGCGCCACCCGCGGTCGATCCGCCTGCGCGCATCGATTCGAGAGCGCTGCGGATCCTCGCCGTGTCATTGGTCGGCTCGAGCACGAGACCCGCAGCGCCCGCATAGACCACGATCGAAACCCGGTCGTTTTCGCCCAACTCGCCGGCAAGGCCCGCAAGCGCGGTTTTCACCAGCGGCAGCTTGTCGGGCGAATTCATCGATCCTGATACGTCCATCAGGAAAACGAGGTTCGCGGGCGGCCGCTCTGCGCGATCGATATCGTAGCCGCGCAGCCCGATCCGCATGAGGTAGGTATCTTCGTTCCACGGTGTCTTCGCGACGTCGGTGGTGACGGTGAAAGGCTGCGAGCGATCGGCGGGGCGCGGATAGTCGTAGCGGAAATAGTTGATCATTTCCTCGGTCCGCACCGCGTCGCGAGGCGGCAGCGTGCCCTGGCTCAGAAAGCGCCGGGCATTGGCATAGGCGCCGGTGTCGACATCGACCGAGAAGGTCGAAACCGGCTCGGCGTGCGCGAGCTTGACCGGCGAGACCTCCTCGCCCTCATAGCGTTCGCGGCCCGGATCGGTCGCGGTGCGAACGGGTGGGACGTAATAGATCGAGTCCTGGCTTGCCCCGGTGCGGCGCGACCCCGTGACCATGATCGCCGAGGGCGCGCCTCGGATCGCGCGCGCATCGGCCGGAGAGGGCGGCGGTGGAGGTGGAGGTGGAGGAGATGGCAGCGCGGTGTTTTCCGCCAGTTCGGGCGCGCTCTTGCCCGCGCTGGCCATGTCGGCGTCCTTCTGAGCGGCGCATCCGGCAACCAGGATTGCCAGCGCGGCAACGCCCGCGAGATTCAAACGGCGCATATCTTCCTCCCCAATCAACCCATGCGACCTAAGGCTTGCTCGAGCGCCGTTAATCGTCACTGAACAGTGCACAAAGGCCGCCGGGCCTCGCGTTTTCAGCGCGCAGGCTCGACCTGTTCGTCCGCCTCGGAAGGAACGATGGTGCGGCGAAACAGCAGGCGGTCTTCGGGTCCGAAGCCGCGCTTCCAGATCACGAAGCCGTAGGTTGCGAGGATCGCCGGAATGCCGAACAGCAATTCCATCCATTCGGGCAGCAGCGTAAAGGCAAAACCCACCGCCACCGCCGGACCGGTCGCCCAGACCAGACCCATCCGCCAGTTACTGACCGGAGCGCCCAGCAGGGTCTTGAGAACCATCGCCTTGATCAGGCTCGAGACGCCCAGCGCGATGAACAAGGCCGCCGCCGCGCCCGCTGCCATGAACCCTTCGGACAGGCCCATTTCGCGCACGAGCAGGATCAGCCCCACGGTCGTCAGCGCCTGGAGCGTTATGATCCCGACCGACATCGCAAGGTTCCGCTTGCGCGCGATATAGACCAGCACACTCTCGGATACGACCGCCATCGAGGCGATCACCTCGGCACCGAGCAGCAGCGCGAGCGCGCCGGTTCCGCCGACGATCGCCGGTCCGCCGAGCCCCATCACCGCCTCACCCGGTATGGCAAGCGCAAGGGTGACGCCCAGTTGCAGCGCGATGATCCAGAACCCGACCTGCCGAACCTGTGCCGCGATCGCCTTCAGATTGCCGATCTTGAGGTTCTTGGTGATGATCGGCGAGAGGATCGGTTCGAAGCTCTGCTTGAACTTCTGCGGGACGCTCGCGATTTCCTTGGCGAAGAAGTAGATCCCCACCGCGGTCTCGCTGGCGAACAGGCCGAGCAGGAAGATGTCGAGCAGCCGCGTGCCGCGCTCGATCACGTCGGCCCCGATCAACGGGAGCGCGCGTGCCCCCATCTTGGTGAGGTAGCGCGGGCGCGGGCGCCAGCCATGCGGCAGGCCATAGGTCTTGAGGAACGGCACCGCCGCGGTCAGCAACCCGGCATAGATCGAGGCGAGGAAAGCGAGCGCAAGCCCGCCATCGCTTACCGCCGGAACGAAGAACAGCGCGCCGACGAGGATCGAGCGCGTCCACGGTTCGACGATCGCGCGGGCGCGCACGGTGGTGGCGATATCGTAGCGATAGGCCTGCGCGGCGAGCAGGATCTCGGTCAGCGCGAAGGCGGGGATCGCGGCGATGATCCAGATGTCGTATTCGCTGCTCATCCCGTTGGGGAACATCACCACCGGGAAGACCAGCAGCAGCGCGCAGGCAAAGACGCTGACGATCAGCGAGGCCAGCATCCCGTCGAACACCAGATTGGCCGGCGGGCCGTCATGTTCGTCGGCGCCGAGCGTGAGCCGCTGGGCAAGCCCGCGCTTTTCACCCAGCGCACAGATCAGCGCGAAGATCTCGATGATGACAAAGGCCGAGGCGAACCGGCCCATGTCCTCGACCCCGTAGAGCCGGTAGCCGATGAACAGGAACGGGATATTGCCCAGCAGGCGGATGACGAAGCCCATCGTGTTGGTGCGCCCGCCCTTGGCGAGCGTCGCCATGTCGTCACCGCCCTTGGCGGGTTGCGGCTGCTCGGGCGGGACTGTGGGTGGAACCGGATCGCTCACGCAATATCCGCCTGGTCGCCGGTCTGTTCGGCGGTGAGCGGGCGCGCGAGCAGCTGGTCGACCACCTCGCTGGGAGAAGCCCCGTCGAGGATCGCGCCGACCGCCTCGGTGATCGGCATCGCAATCTTGCGCCGGTGAGCGAGCTCGCGGAGCACCGGCGCGGTGTGCGCGCCTTCAGCCACTGTAGTGCGATCGGCCATCAGTTCGGTCGCCGATCGACCTTCGCCCAGCGCCTTGCCGAGCGAGAAATTGCGGCTCGAGGTGGACGAGCAGGTGAGCACCAGATCGCCGAGCCCGCACAGCCCCGCGAGCGTTTCCGCCTGCGCGCCCAGTTCCTCGCCGAACCGCATCATCTCGGCATAGCCGCGCGCGATCAGCGCTGCGCGCGCATTCTGCCCGAGCCTCAGCCCGTCAACCACGCCGCATCCGATCGCCAGCACGTTCTTGATCGCGCCGCCGATCTCGGCTCCGGTCACGTCATCCGAATAATAGGGGCGGAAGGCGGGCCGCGCGATCGCGGGGGCGAGCCGTTCCCACTGCTTGCGCCGTTCGCTGCAGGCGAGCGTGACAGCGGTGGGCAGCCCCGCTGCAACCTCGTGCGCGAAGGTGGGGCCCGACAGCACTGCAATCGCGCTCTCGGGGCAGGCTTCGCGCGCGACATCGTTCATCA
>JBFHIF010000234.1:0-3397 GCA_041596595.1 Erythrobacter sp.
AGGTGGATCAGACGATCCTCGCGGTTGTCGGCGATGAACAGCGACCCGTCCTTGGCCAAAGCCATGCTTTCGGGTTTCGCAATCCGCAGGGGATCACTCTCGACTGGGACAGCCGACCCGCCAGCACCCACATGGTAGATCGTTCCAGACAGGCCGTCGCCGATCGCGATTCCTCCTAAGGGATGGCGTGCGATCCCTTCGGATTCCTCGATCCTGCCGCGATCGACCCGCTCGGCTCCGCCCGCGATAATTCGCCATGCGCCTCCGGCGCTGTCATCGGTGAACCACAAGGTCCCGCTTTCGTCGAAGCGCAGGTCTTCGGGCGAAATCAGCCCATCGGATTGATCCGCCAGGGTGGTCACCTGCTCTCCGTCCCATGCGCGGATAGCAGACCCCCCCTCATCGGCGATGAAAAGCGTCCCTTCGCGCCACAGCAATCCGTCGGGTGCCGTGATCCCGTCGTCATTGCCGAGCACGATTTCGGCACCATCGCCATCGCGGTAGAGGATGACCGCTCCATCGGGCGCTGCGGGCGAGCAACCTTGCGCCGCGAATGCGACGACCAAGAGGGTGAGGGCGACCCTACGCCTCATCCCAGCACCACGCCCTTGGCCAGTTCGACCAGCCGCTGCAGCGTCGCCATGGCGCTCGCCGCCTCGATCAGTAGTAGAAAAAGGATGGCCTGCATCCAGCCGGGGTGGCTCTCGGCGAGCGGCAGCAGGCGCTGTTCTATCGCCGGGCGCAAAGGGCGCGCTGCTTTCAGGACCAGGGCAAGCACTCCGGCGCCGGCAAGCGCGCCGACAATCATATCCGAAGGCCAGTGTAGCCCGCTCGCCACCCGCGGCAAGGATACGCCAAGCGCAAACCATCCGAGCGCAAGCAGGCCGGCGCCGCGATGTGCCAGGAAGACGCCCAGCGCAAACGCTGCAAACAAGGCGGCGTGATCGCTGGGGAAGGATGCAAGGTCGTTTGCCGCAACGGTCCCGCTCCGGGCATCCAAAGCGATTTGCGCGGCAAGCCCGGTGGCTGGCGCGGTATATTCAATCCTCGGCGAGGCCGCGAGTTCGCCGTGGGAGAGAAGGTAAACCTGCTCCGCCTGGACGATCGGACGCGGTGATGCGGGCATTCCGCTCGAAACCGCCTTCATGACGGGAGCCAGCACGAACAGGGTGACCAGCGTAAGCAGCAGGATCGCCCTTCTCCGGTCGCGCTCCGCGCCTTTCACGCCCTGCCACCACGCGAACAGGAAACAGGCCGCGATCGGACCGCCCTTGATCACCGGGCTGTCCATCGCCAGCGCGAAAAGCGCATCGATCGTGAAACTGCGACCCGATGCCCCGTTCAACGCTTCGAAAACGGCAATGTCGGCGCTCGAAACCATCTCTGGCTTCTAGCAAGAAGAGTGCGACAAATGGTTAAGATGGCAGCCCCAGTCCCCCCTGGAGCCTAATACCTGAGAAAGGTTAACGCGGTCGCGAGCGGGCTGAAGGGATTACAGGCGAACCGGCTGGTCTTGTTGACCGGGTGTCGGGTCATCAAATCTGCGCGTAAACCGGCGTATAGCAAGGAGCATTCGTCATGCAGGACCGATCCGTGAGGCATTGGGAAGACGTTTACCGCAAGGGGCGGGCCGACCAGTTCAGCTGGTTCCAGCCAACGCCCGAGCAGTCGCTTCTCGCGCTGGACCGGGCGCGCGCGGAACCTTCAGACGCAATAATCGACGTCGGGGGAGGAGCCTCGCATCTTGCCGATTGTCTGCTAGATCGCGGCTGGAGCGATATCACGATACTTGATATTTCTGCGGCAGCGCTGGCGAATTCGCGTGATCGCCTCGCGCACAATGCAAAAGACGTCGACTGGATCGCGGGCGACATTCTCGCATGGGAACCTCCGCGCCGTTACGATGTCTGGCACGATCGTGCCGTATTCCACTTCTTCACCGACCCGGCAGACCGCGCGGCCTACCGCGAGAAGCTACAGCGCGCGTTGGCCCAAGGCGGCGCGGCGATCTTCGCGACCTTTGCTCCGGATGGCCCGGAAAAATGCAGCGGGCTGCCGGTCCAGCGCTATGATGCGCAAAGCCTCTCGGCCGAGTTGGGAGAAAACTTCAGGATGGAGACAAGCTGGGCCGACCGGCACGAGACCCCAGGGGGCGCGACCCAGAATTTCACCTGGGCTATCTTCCGCCATTGCTGATGTGGTTGGATAGGGAAGTAGGGGACATTCGGCACATCCGTAGCGTTTCCGTTCGGAACAGCCGGAGTGTCCCCCGACGCCGTTTTAGTCGTAATCCCGTTTAGCGATTGGCTACAAGCGTGATGATGGGACGGTAAAAATTCATGGTTACCATGTTATCCATTTGCCCACTTGCCGCCAGTCCCGTGAGATCATCGAGGAGGGACGCGGTGGTTCCATGAATTAGAGCCTAAAGTCGGAGAGGCCCCGGGCATGGCTCTACCAGCCTCCAGGGGCCTGGACGCAGGAGAACAAGGATCGTGGAAGTATGGTGGGCGCGGCAAGGATTGAACTTGCGACCCCACCCGTGTGAAGGGTGTGCTCTACCACTGAGCTACGCGCCCGCTCCGGTTCCGTCTGGTCCGGGCAGGGGCGCGCACTTACTGTGGGCGGCGTCGATTGGCAAGCTTTCAAAGCGCCCGCACGATCACCCCGAGATCAGCGCCCGCAGCAATTCCACGATCCCGGCCTTGCCCTGTGCCGATTGTGCACCCGGCTGGACCGGGCATTCGAGGCAATAGGCCTGGATACCGCCGCCCCCGAGCAGCCGGTCGGCCTCGAGGGCCATGCGCTCGGCGAGCCGCTCGCTGGCGAAGGCCGCGCGCGCAAACAGATCGGCATTGCGCGGCGCGGATTGCGAAGACCCGGCGACCATACGGCGAATAAGCGAATCGTAGTTCGAGCGTTGTTCACCCAGGAAGACCGGGTGCCAGTCGTCGCCTTCGATCCCGGACTTGCCTGCGGCCCATACGAGCGCGTCGTCCAATCCGCCGAACTGGTCCACGAGGCCGAGCTGTCGAGCGGTGCCGCCGTCCCAGACCCGGCCTTGTGCCATGGCATCGACCCGATCGATCCCGAGCCCGCGGGCCTTGGCCACGCGTCCGAGGAAATCGGCATAGGTATCGGTGACGGTCGCCTGAAGGATCGTGTCGACCTCAGGGGTCAGTCCACCGAGCAGGTCAGGCTGTCCCGAAAGCGGTGTGGTCCGGAAGCCGTCGGCATTGACCCCGATCCCCGCGGCGGCATCTTCGAAGGTCGGCAGCACGGCAAAGACACCGATCGAGCCGGTGATTGTTTCGGGCTGGGCGAAGATCCGGTCGCCCGAAGTCGCGACCCAGTAACCGCCGCTTGCCGCGACATTGGCAAAGGATATGGCGACCGG
>JBFHIF010000235.1:0-3387 GCA_041596595.1 Erythrobacter sp.
AGATAATATTGCGCGCCGGCGCGGAAGAACGGGTTGAACTGCCAGGCCGGATCATGAAACCGCTTGTCCTTGGGATCGGGCGCGAGTTCGCTCTTGCCGGTCATGATCTTGACCATGTCCTCGCCCATATCGCGGGCATGGCGCATCAGGCGCTGCGGGTCCGAGGCGGTCTCGCGCAGCAGCAACGCGACAGCGCTCACGAAGTCTTCGCGTGCGACCCCGATCATCGGGCCAAGCGCATTGGTCGACTGCGCCGCTTCGTTCTCTAGCTTTATCCTGTTTCCAGCCATTCGCGCGCTCCTCCACCGTTTTTCGAACCCTGTCCCCGATCAATGCCCGTGCGGCCGGACCATTACAAGCATTCAACCCCGCGCTCGCCCGTAATGCAAAGCGTTAATCCGAATTAGGCATTCCTCAACCTCTGCGGGGTTAAAGCGGACGGCAAGTTTCAATCGGGAGGACCCACCAGACATGGGTGGTTTGCTATCACGTTTTTCGGGTTCGTCATCTTCGAAGCAGGCCAGAAATGGCGGCGAGGAGAACCCGTTGCTGCCGATCACCCAGAACGATATCGAGCGGCGCGCAAGCTTGCTCGGCAGCTTGGAGGCCGCAGAACTCGGCTGGTTCTGGGCGAGCGATGGTAGCGGGCGGCTGATCTACATGTCCGATCCCGCGGCAAAGCGGATCGCGGAAAATCCCGAAAATCTGATCGGCAAACTGATTTCCGAAATCTTCCTCGATGATGACGAGGCCGACAGCAACGAGCGCCAGCGTCCGCTCAAGTTCCAGTTCGCCGCGCGCAATTCGCTTCGGCCGACCGCGGTCAAGATCGAGTGCGAGGATCGCACCGTGTTCTGGGAAATCGCTGGTGCCCCCCGGCTCTCCGGCGATGGCGATTTCCAGGGCTATCACGGCATTGCCCGCGACGTGACCGCCACCGTCGCCAAGCAGCGCGACGAGGACAAGCTCTCTCGCTTCGATTCGCTCACCGGCCTGCTCAACCGCTATCGGATCACCCACAAGCTCGCCACGACGATGACATCGTTCAAGCAGCTTGGGCGATGCTGCGCGACGATGCTGCTCGATCTCGACCGCTTCAAGCAGGTCAACGACACGCTCGGCCACCCGGCAGGCGACGAATTGCTCAAGCAGGTCGCCGCGAGGCTGACCCGGATCGTCGGCGACAAGGGCGAGATCGGCCGTCTGGGCGGCGACGAATTCCAGGTGGTCCTGCCCGATATCGACGATCGCGGCGAGCTCGGCGATCTCGCCGAACGGATCATCCAGATGCTCTCGCAGCCCTATTCGATCAACGGATCGCGCGCGATCATCGGCTGTTCGGTCGGCGTCGCCATATCTCCGTTTGACGGCGACGAGGCCGAGGCACTGGTCAAGGCCGCCGATCTCGCGCTTTATTCCGCAAAAGGCGGCGGGCGCGGCCAGTTCCGCTTCTATTCGGATGATTTGCGCGACCAGGCCAGCCATCGCCACCAGATCGAGGAAGACCTGCGCGACGCGATCGCCAAGAACGAACTCGAGATGCACTATCAGCCGATTGTCAGGGCGGGGGAGCATGACGTCGCCTGTGTCGAGGCGCTCATGCGCTGGAGCCATTCGGAACGCGGCATGATCTCGCCGGCGGACTTCATCCCGGTCGCAGAAGAAGTCGGGATCATCCGCGAACTCGGTGAATTCGCGATCGAGGAAGTGTGCCGCACCGTCGCGGACTGGAACACGCATATCTGCGCGGCCATCAACGTATCGGCGGTGCAATTCGCGTCGGACAACCTCATCGATGTCGTGCGCAACGCGATCAACCGGACCGGGGTTAAGCCCGAACAGGTCGAGCTTGAAATTACCGAGAGCGTTTTCGTGGGCGACGTTGACCGGGCGCTGCGGCTTTTCGCTGAACTCAAGAAGCTCGGTGTGCGCCTCGCGCTCGATGATTTCGGCACCGGCTATTCCTCGCTCAGCTACCTGCGCGAAGCCCCCTTCGACAAGATCAAGATTGACCAGTGTTTCGTGCGTGGATGCACCGATCAGGACAGCAACAATGCCGCGATCGTCGCGGCGGTTGTCAGTCTCGCCAAGGCGATGAAGATGCAGACGGTTGCCGAGGGGGTGGAGACCAAGGACGAGATGACCGCCGTCACGGAACTTGGGGTCACCCATCTCCAGGGCGCGCTGTTTTCCCGCGCCATCCCCGCGAGCGATTTCGAGGAGCGGCTTCGCACGGGCGACCTCGTTTTCCAGCCGCTTGGCCCGGAAAAGTTCCGTGCCGACAGGCGAACCGAGTTCCGCAAGATCAATCTCTATCACGAGAACGCGCAATACCGCGTGGTGCTACGCAACCTTTCGCGCACGGGCGCGAAGATCGAAGGCCTGCTCGACGTGCCGCTCGGCACCGAGTTCGTTCTCGATCTGGGAGGCGGACAGCTGATCGTCGCGACGGTGCGGCGGTCCGAAGGGTTCAGTCAGGGGCTCGAGTTCGAGCAAGCGCTGGTCAGCGACGGGGCGGACGGCCTGTGCACCCGCCACCGGGTTTCCCCCTACCAGCTTGACCAGGCGGTCAATTCGTTCGAGGATTTCAGCAACCAGATGCTCGCAACCCTCACCAATTCCGCCAAGGGAAATGCTCGCAAAAGCTTCATGGAAGTGGATGTTTCAGCAACCCGCGGTTGAGCGCACCCATAGAATCTCCTCCCCGCGCGCAGCTCGCGCTTGAACGGGTGAGCGATGCGCACGAGGCGCAACAAGTTCGCGAAATCCGATATTTCGTCAGCATATTAGCGGAATAATAACCAACACCGCCTAGGCCATAACAAGGTCCGGGACCGGTTCGGACCGTTGATTTGATGGAGGAATTGCGCAGGTGCCCCTCAAGGGACTCTTGTCTTCGGGAAGCGCCAGCCTGCTGGGAGGGCGCCGGAAAGCCGGTTCGGTCATGTCCGACGGCGAGAAGCTCGCCATGCTCGAAGAACTCGAGCGGTCGGGGCTCGGATGGTTCTGGGCTTGCGACGAAGAAGGCCGTCTGACCTATCTTAGCGCTGCCATCGCCGAGCGGCTTCAACTCCCGCTGAGCGAGTTGATCGGCCAGTCGCTCGCCTCTGCTTTCACCCCGATCGAAGGAGACGCCGGTGCGCGCTCGCTTCCGCTGATGCTCGGCGCTCGCAAGGCGTTCAAGGGATTTGCGGTCGCCGCCTCGCGGCGTCCTCAGGGCACGGTTCTGCGACTTTCAGGACAGCCGATCACCGTCAACGGCAAGTTCGCGGGTTTCCGGGGCACTGGAACCGACATTACCGAGGAATATCTTCGCGAAGCCGAAACCCAGCGCCTGGCGCGGTTCGATTCGCTCACCGGCCTATCCAACCGTCACCGCATGGCGCA
>JBFHIF010000236.1:0-3381 GCA_041596595.1 Erythrobacter sp.
CTGCTTTCCATCCACCTCCTCACCGAACAGTTCCTGTTCGAACCTTTCGGGCGTGATCCGCGCCGAATTGACCAGCACGAAGGCGTTTTCCGCACGTCCGCTCCACGAATGCAGCAACCTCGCGGCCACTTCCTTGCCCGCGCCCGCAGGACCCGAAATGAGGACCCTGCTGCCTGTATTCGCGACACGCTTGAGAGTCGCGCGGACCGCGGTAATTGCAGAGGAGTTGCCGGTGAATTCAGCGCCGCTCCAACCACCTTCGCGCAGACGGGTGTTCTCCCGCCGCAATCGCTCGGTTTCGGTCGCGCGTTCAACAAGCAGCAGCAGGCGTTCGGCCTCGAACGGCTTCTCGATGAAGTCCATCGCACCGCGGCTCACGGCGGAGACCGCCGTATCGATATTGCCGTGGCCCGAGAAGATGATCACCGGGAGATCGGGTTCGCGCGCCTTGATCGCATCGAGCAGTTCAAGACCATCCATTTCGCTCCCGTGAAGCCAGACATCAAGCAGGACCAGACTTGGTCGACGCTCATCGATCTCGGCGAGCGCGGCGGTGCTGTCAGCGGCGGTGCGACATTCGTAGCCCTCGTCGCCGAGCACGCCGGACACGAGCTCGCGGATGTCGCGTTCATCGTCGACGATCAGGATTTCGAGCGCCATTTGCAGCTCCTTTGCATTGAGAATCGGGGAATGGGGATGCGAACCGTCACGATGGCTCGCCTCCTGGAATTTGCGGATCGCGCGCCAGTCGCAAGGTTACGCGCGTGCCACCGTTGTCGGCACCGGCAAAACTCATATTGCCGCCGTGTTCGGCCACGATCTTGTTGACGATTGCGAGACCCAGCCCGGTCCCTTTCTCGCGCGTGGTCATGTAGGGTTCGGTGATCCGTTCGCGTTCAAAGGGCAAGCCGATGCCGTTGTCCTCGACCGAGATGAGGACGTCGTCGGCATCGCTGGTCATGAACACGTCGATCTGACCGGAATAATGCTCGTCGCTTTCGGCGGCCTTCGCCTCGACCGCCTCGACAGCGTTCTTGAGCACATTGGTCATCGCCTGCCCGAGTTGATGCCGATCACAACACAGCGTCCGGCTTTCGAGCCCCTTCGGATCGACCTTGAACGCGATTTCGGGGTGCGCCACCTCCTGCAGGAACACCGCCTGGCGCACGAGGTCCACCGCATCCTCTGACCGGAAAACAGGCTTGGGCAATCGCGCGAAGGACGAGAACTCATCGACCATCTTGCGTAGGTCACCCACCTGCCGGACGATCGTTCTCGTAAGCTCGTCGAACAGATCCCCGTCTTCCTCGATCTGCTTGCGATATCGCCGCTGCAATCGTTCGGTTGCGAGCTGGATGGGAGTCAGCGGGTTCTTGATTTCGTGCGCAATCCGGCGCGCGACGTCCGACCACGCGGCCTGACGCTGGTTGAGAAGCTGGCGGGTTATGTCCTCGAAAGTGATCACCCGGCCACTGCTGCCTGGGGCGACCTTGACCGCGAGAGTGAGCAGTTCGGTGCCCTTGGCGTGCGTGACAATCGCGCTCGACTGGCCGTCGCGCACAACCTGCCAGATTTCGGGCGCGAGGCTGGCAAGCGGCTGCCCCAGGAGATCGGACGCACTGCCCTCCCCCAACAGAGCCTGCGCGGAATGGTTCATCAGCAGGACGCGGTCATCGGAATCGAGCGAGATCACACCTGCCGTCACCGATTCCAGCACCGCTTCCATGAATGCGCGGCGATCGTCGATCTGCCGATTGGCGTTAACCAGGGCGCGGGTCTGCTTGTCGAGCTGCGCGGTCATGCGGTTGAACGCGCGATTGAGCAGCCCGATCTCGTCGGCGCCGGTGCGCCCTTCGACCCGGAGCGCGAAGTTCCCCTGTCCGACCTTGCGGGCCGCAGCCACCAGATCGGTCAGCGGTTCGACCTGGCGATCGGCGAACCGCAGCGCGAACCATACCGCGAGGCCAACAAGCAGGAGGCTCACGGCAACCAGCGCGATATTGAACCGCAACTGGAGCGTGCGGGCGTCTTTCGAAAGGCTCTCATAGCCCGAAGCGATTTCCTGCGCGCTCGACCACGCGTTGAACATCGATGCCTCGGTATTCCTCGCATTGTAGAGGTAGATGCCGCTATCGATATCGATCGGCGCAAGCGCGGCGATCCGTTCGGGACTGGCACCGACCACCACGATCTCGCCCGCATCGAGCCGGGAAAGCGCCGCTTCGCTGAACTCGAGCGGACTGTTGTCCTCGATGAGGTTCATGATCGCAGCTGTGCGCAGCGTGTCATCATCGAGACGCTGAAGGATCGCGCTCTCGGAAATCTCGCGACCCTGCGCCTGGAGAGCGTAGAAATCGGGAAAGTCCCGATCGGTCAGGGGCACGCGCTCGAGGATGTAGCGCATGTCGCTCGCCATCGTGATCGTTTCCTGCTGAACGTCACGCTGGTTGGCGTCGTAGTAGCTCTGCGCGAGTTCGTTGGCGTTTTCCATCAGACCGCGCGAATCGTCGGAGAACCAGAAATCGACGCCCGTCTGGAAAAGAAAGGCGGCGAATCCTGCGACCAGCAGGGTCGGCACGGCAGCAACCATCGAGAAGAAGAAAACGAGCCGGACGTGCAGCCGCGCAGTGCTTCCCGCCGCGCGCTTCAATGCGAGGCGACGGCCGATAAGGATCAGGAGGCCCACCGCGGGGACCAGGATTGCCATCAACAGCAGCGAGATCTGCATTGTCGGCAGCAATTCGCCGGTCGCCGGAGCGCGCGAATAGGCCAGATAATTCGCCGCCAGCGCGATCCCGAGTGCTATGACCGCGATGATTTCAAGCAGGCGATAAACATTCGCACGGCGCGATGCGACCACGTAACGGCGCCACCAGCGCGGTGATTTGCGCCAACGGCGCATGTCGGCTTGCGCCGTCTCGCTCGCTCGCATTCCTTCCTCGCTCGCGCTCACGTCCATAGTGGCACGGTTACAACTGTCGTGTTGCAAACTTGCAAGTTAAAAGTGCATTTCATGTGCCAAATGGAGGTCAGGACGGCCTTGAGAAGCTTTCGGGTTCGATCCCCAGCTCGCTGATACGCTTGCGCAGGGTGTTGCGGTTAATGCCCAGCCATTTGGCCGCGCGAAGCTGATTGCCTCCGGTCTCGCCGAGGGCGGCTTCAATCAGGGGTTTTTCATAAGCAGCGATGGCCTGGGCGTGAACGGTGCCCGGATTGGGCGATGCTTCACGCAGCCAGTCGCGAAGTGCGGCGCCGATCCGGTCGCCATCAGGCAATGCTCCCGCTTGCGCCGACGGCTCGGAACCGATGATATCGAGAACGGCAGAGCGATCGATGACCTCGTCGCGGGCCATGAGCGCGAGCCGATAGATCACGTTGCGC
>JBFHIF010000237.1:0-3376 GCA_041596595.1 Erythrobacter sp.
ACGACCAGCAAACCGACCGATTGCCGCCCGCGACAACGCTCGACCTGTATGCGTCGGCGCCTCTCACCCGGCGGTTTTCGGCGGTCGCACGGGTCGAGAACCTGTGGGATGAAACCGTTGTGACGCGCAATTCCGGGGGGTCGCTCGATCTGGGCGCGCCGCGCAGCGTGTGGCTGGGGCTGAGGTTCGGCTATTAGCGTATCGCGCAATCATCCGGCGCCCGGAGGCTTTTGAAGCCGCCAATGCAATCGCTGAGGTCGCACGTGTCGTATCAGCGCGCCCTCGCGCCGATGGTCTTCTCGCCTCTCGAAAAAACCGCAAAGGCTGGGGGCTGTCCCGCTGGTCGATTGCCGTTTCGCGCCAGCCGAGGCGTCACATGCTGCGTGCGATCAGCATCTTCATCACCTCGTTCGATCCGCCGAAAATGCGCGTCACGCGGGCATCGCGATACAGTTTCGCGATCGGGTATTCGTTGATGTAGCCCGCCCCGCCATGCAGCTGCAGGCACTTGTCGACCACCTCGCCCTGCAATTCGGTGACCCAGTATTTCGCCATGCTCGCGGTCGCGACGTCGAGTTCGCCCTTGAGCAGCCGCGCGATGCAATCGTTGACGAACACCCGCGCAGCGGTGCCGCGCGCCTTGAGGTCCGCGAGCACGAACTGGGTGTTCTGGAAATCCCAGATCGTCTGACCGAAGGCCTTGCGGCTCTTGACGTATTCGACCGTCACCTCGAGCGCCTTCTCGATCGCGGTCGCCGCGCCCATCGCGATCACCAGGCGTTCCTGCGGAAGCTCGCCCATCAACTGGTAGAACCCCTTGCCCTCGACCCCGCCGAGCACGTTTTCTGCGGGCACGAAGACATTGTCGAAGAACAGTTCCGAAGTATCGGCGGCATCCATTCCGATCTTGTCGAGCTTCTTGCCGCGCTCGAACCCCTCGGCGCCTTCGGTCTCGAGCAGCAGCAGTGAAATGCCCTTGGCGCGCTCATTGGGATCGGTCTTGGCGACGACCACGACGAAATCGGCCGTCTGGCCGTTCGAGATATAGGTCTTGGCCCCGTTAATGCGGTAGCCATTGCCGTCCTTGAGCGCGGTGGTGGTGATCGATTGCAGGTCGGAGCCGACCCCGGGCTCGGTCATCGCGATCGCGCTGACAAGCTCTCCGCTCACCAGTTTGGGCAGGTATTTTTTCTTCTGCTCCTCGGTGCCGTGGCGCACGAGGTAGGGCAGGATGATCGTGTTGTGCAGGCTTGCGGCAAAGCCATCGACACCGTGTTTCGCCTGCTGGTCGATCACCACCATGTCGTGACGGAAATCGCCGCCGTGCCCGCCATATTCCTCGGGGACAGAGACACCCAGCAGCCCTGCAGCGCCTGCCTCGTTCCAGAACTCACGCTCGACCTGACCGTCCTCGCGCCATTTCTGGACCCGCTTTTCGGGGGCGTGCTGCTGGTAGAACTTGCCGACCGCATCCGCGAAGATCGCGATCTCCTCGTCTTCCATGAATTCAGGCTGGGGGACATCGATGACCGGCATGATTATTTTCCCTTCCAATTGGGCGCACGCTTTTCAGCAAAAGCGGCCGCGCCTTCGCGGGCATCTTCGGAGACGAAGACCGGGGCGATCAGTTGCGCCTGCTTGGCGTAGCGTTCCTCCATCACCCAGCCGCGCGATTCGCGAATGATCTGTTTCGAGACGCGCACCGCGAGCGGTCCGTTGGCGGCGATCTTGGCGGCAAGCGCTTTTGCGGCATGGAGCGCGGACCCTTGCGTAACCTCGTTGATGAGCCCGAGTTCGTAGGCCCGGGTCGCGTCGATGAATTCGCCGGTGAGTGCCATTTCCATCGCGATCCTCTCAGGGATCTGGTCGGGCAGCATCATCACGCCCCCGGCGGCAGCGACGAGCCCGCGCTTGACCTCGGGGATGCCGAATTTCGCCGCCGCGCTGGCGACCACCAGATCACAGGCGATCATCAGTTCGAGCCCGCCGGCGAGCGCATAGCCTTCGACCGCGGCGATCAGCGGCTTGCTCGGCGGGGCCTGCACCACGCCGCCAAAGCCGCGTCCCTCGACAATCGGGCTTTCGCCGCGCAGGAAGCCCTTGAGGTCCATTCCCGAACAGAACGTGCCCCCCGTGCCGGTGAGAATACCCACCCGCAGATCGTCGTCGGCATCGAGCCGGTCCATCGCCGCCGCAATCCCTTCCGCCGCGGCCTTGGTCATCGCGTTCTTGGCTTCGGGCCGGTTGATCGTGACGATGAGGACGCCGTCCTCCACCTCGGTCAGAACTTCCTGGGTATCGGACACGCTGTTCTCCCTCGCGGCATGGCTTGTTTCAGATTGCAACTGAATTTCTTGTGCGATTGGTGGAGCCCGCTTACCAATACGTCAACCGCCTTTGTGCGGACGACCATCGCGGAGAGTGCATCATGGGCGAAGCCTATATCATCGACGCCGTGCGGACCCCGCGCGGGATCGGCAAGCAGGGCAAGGGCGCGCTTGCCGACCAGCACCCGCAACAGCTCGCGGCCACGGTGCTCAGGGCGATCGCGGAGCGCAACGGTCTCGACACCGCCACGATCGACGACGTGATCTGGTCTGTCTCGACGCAGGACGGACTGCAGGGCGGCGACATGGGCCGCATGGCGGCTCTCGATGCGGGCTACGATATCACCTCGAGCGGCACCACGCTCGACCGCTTCTGCGGAGGCGGGATCACCAGCGTCAGCCTGGCTGCAGCGCAGGTGATGAGCGGGATGGAGGATTGCGTCGTCGCGGGCGGGACCGAGATGATGAGCCTCACTGCGGCGATGACCAAAGACAAAATGCAGGCGGGCCTCAAACCGCCGATGATGGGAAGCTACAACGCGCGGCTGCAGCGGCTCCACCCGCAATCGCACCAGGGGGTCTGTGCCGACGCGATCGCGACGATCGAGGGTTTCACGAGGGAAGAGCTGGACGCGGTCGGCCATCGTTCGCAGCAGCGCGCGGCAGAGGCGATGGCCGAGGGCCGGTTCGACAGATCCCTGGTCGCGGTTGCGGCGGAGGACGGAACGGTCATCCTCGACCACGAAGAATATCCCCGTCCGCAAACCACGCTCGAAGACCTCGCCGGGCTCCAGCCGGCCTTCGCCAAGATCGCGGACGTCGCTCTCGACGAGAAGGGCGCGACCTTCCGCGGGCTGATCAACCAGAAATACCCTGATGTCGAAATCCAGCATTTTCACCATGCCGGCAATTCGAGCGGGGTCGTCGATGGCGCGGCAGCGGTGCTGGTGACCAGCAGGCATTATGCAAAGAAGCACGGGCTCAGCCCTCGCGCACGGATCGTGGCGACCGCCAATATGGGCGATGATCCCACGCTGATGCTCAACGCG
>JBFHIF010000238.1:0-3367 GCA_041596595.1 Erythrobacter sp.
CGGCGGCATCGAGGCTGGCGGCGGTCTGCGCCTGGTATTTCTGGACCAGCGTTTCGTAATAGTCGTCCGGGCGACCGTAGAGCGCGTTCGACTGGAGCGCGCCAAGCACCGCGCCCGAGGTTTCGAACCGGCCGGGCAGTTCGCCGATCTCGGCCGCGACATTGCGCTCGAGTTCGTCGGCGGTCACGCCCTTGGTGGTCAGGAAGTCGGACACTTCGCGGATCATCTCGGCGACCGAATCGCCGGTGCGGTCGGCCTGGACCCCGCCCGAGATCGCGTAGATCACCGCGTTTTCGCGCGCCTGCGGCCCGCCGCGAACGCCGTAGCTCCAGCCCTTGGTCTCGCGCAGGTTCATGTTGAGCCGCGCGAGGAAGTTGCCGCCGAGCGAGTTGTTCGCATTGGTGAAGTTGATGAAGTCCGGATCGGCGGCATCGAGCGGGGTCAGCTGCGCGCCGAGGATGAAGCTCTGCGGGCTGTTGGGCCGGTCGATCAGGATGATCCGGTTGCCCGGAGTTGCCTGACCGCTGCTCGCGAAGGACTTGGTGCCCTTGGCCGCTTGCGGGGCGCTCCAGTCGCCGAACACCGCGTTGAGCGCCTGGACCACCTCGGCCATCGGACGGTCGGACACGACGAACACCTCGCCATTGTCGGGCCGGATCCAGCGCTGCTTGAAGGTGATCAGGTCGTCGCGACCGATCGAACCGACGCTCTCGACCGTAGCAACCCCGCCATAGGGGCTGTCCTTGCCGAACACCTCTGCCCCGATCGCGCGCACGGCGACGCCCTGCGGCGACTTCATCTGCTGCTTGATCCCGGTGATCGTCTGGGTGCGGACGCGTTCGAGATCGGCCGGGTTGAAGGCCGGATTGCGCACGATATCGCTCAGCAGGTCGAGCGAGGGAACGAGGTTGGCCGACAGTGCCGCCAGGGTGAAGGTCGAACGGTCCTCGCCCCCGCCGGTCGAGATCGTCAGGCCGAGCCGTTCGCGTTCCTCGGCGATTTCCTGACTGGTCCTCGTGGCAGTGCCTTCGTCGAACAGCGACAGGGTGAGCGATTCGAGCCCGCGCTTGCTGGCCGGATCGGCCGCGCTGCCCGCATTGAACGACAAGGTGACATAGGTCGCCGGGACCGCATCACGCCGCGCATAGGTGAGCGGCATGCCGTTGGCGAGAACGGTGCGGGTGACGTCGGGGAAATCGAGCGATGCGATTTCGGCGATCGGCGGCTTGGGCCGCACCTTCGAGACGGTGATCTCGTTGCTCGCCTCACTTTCGGCCGCGCCGTCATCGGCTGCCACGCTTGCGGCTTCTTCGTATTCGGCATCGCGTTCACCCGGCTCGAGCACCAGGGTGAAGGCGGGACGGGTCATCCAGCTCTGCATCGCGGCCTTGACGTCTGCCGGGGTGAGCGTGGCGAGCGTGTCGAACTGCTTCTTGTAGAAGCCCGGATCGCCGGCGAGCACTTCGCCGCGCGCGAGCGTTACCGCCTTGCCGCCGAACCCGCCGACCTGTTCGAGCCCGCGGATCGTGCCAGCAAGATCGTTGGTCGCGGCGCGGCGCACTTCGTCTTCGGTCGGGCCTTCGGCGATGAAGCTCGCCATCAGCTCATCGAGCCGCTTTTCGAGCGTCGCTAGTTCCACACCGGGCTTGAGCGTCGCGCTGACGCCCATGATACCCACGCGCTGGAAATCGGCATTGAACGCGCCGACGCCGACTGCGAGCTGCTCATCGCGCACGAGGATCTCGTCGAGCCGCGAGGATGCGAGGCCGCCCAGAATGCTGGTCCCGACATTGAGAGCGGTGAGTTCCTCGCTGGTGATCCCGGGAACCGGCCAATACTTGGTGATCGTGGTCGCGGCGACCTGATCGCGCATCACGCTGCGCTTGTCCTCGGTGAGCTGGGGGATATCGGCGGCGGCGGGCACGTTGACCGGGCCGCGCGCGATCTCGCCGAAATACTTCTCGACCAGCGGGCGCGCCTCGGCGGCGGAAATGTCACCGGCGAGCACCACGGTCGCGTTGTTGGGGCCATACTTGTCGCGGAACCAGCCGCGCACGTCCTCCATCGAGGCGCTGTCGAGATCGGCCATCGAACCGATCACCGAGTGCGAATAGGGATGGCCTTCGGGAAACAGGTTTTCGAGGATCTCGTAGAAGACGAGGCCGCCGGGCTGGTTGTCGCCCTGGCGCTTTTCATTCTGGACGACGCCGCGCTGGTTATCGAGCTTTTCCTGCGTCACCGCGCCGAGCAGATAGCCCATCCGGTCGCTTTCGAGCCACAGCGCGCGTTCGAGCGCGGGGCGCGGCACGGTCTGGAAATAGTTGGTGCGGTCGAAATTGGTGGTGCCGTTGTAATCGGTCGCGCCCATTTCCTGGAGATACTGGAAATAGTCGGCCGGCGCGTTTTCGCTGCCGTTGAACATCAGGTGTTCGAACAGGTGGGCAAAGCCGGTCTTGCCCTGGGGCTCGTCCTTCGAACCAACATTATACCACACCGCGACGCCGACGATCGGGGCCTTGCGGTCCTCGTGCACGATCACGGTGAGACCGTTTTCGAGCTGGAATTCCTCGTAAGGGATGCCGACCTGTGCGACGAGATCGGTGAGGTCGCCGGGAGCGGCCTGCTGCTGATCGGCCAGCGCAGCGGGCGCGGCGGCAGTTTGGACCGGGGTGTAGGCGGGAGCGCAGGCGGCAAGGCTCGCGAGAGCGATCGCGGCAAGACTGGTCTGCGCGCGCGATGCGCGGCTCTTGATGGTCGGTATCATGAAATGTCCCCTAACGTATTATAGATACTGCGAAACGTGATGCGGCGAGTGCCGGGTCATTGCAAGTTTGGCCCTGATTTACCGGGCATTGGTCACGACCTGGCGGCTCTTGGCGTTGGCGCGAACCTCGTCCGACCAGAACCGGACCGGCTTCAACCGGTGATCGACGAACAGCTGCATCTGATCGGTGTGATGCGGGCTGTCCGGGCGCGAGATGGCCGAACCGAAGGGCTGGATCGAGCGCGAGAAGACCCGCTGGTTGGCGGCATCGGGGCCGGGCCACTCGACCCACAGGATGTAGCTGTCGCCGTGGACGAGGCGCAGCCGCCCGTCGGGATCGACCTCCCAGCTGGTCGAGGCACGCAGCGTGTCCGAGCCGCCGTCGAGCGGCAGGTCGACATCGCCCATCCGCAGCCGCAAGAGCGCGCTCATCGGCGGATCGATCCGGCCGAAATGTTTCATCAGGTGCTCTGCCGCTTCGCGAAGCTTTGCGCGCGGATCGGGCGCCTCGGCATCGGTCTTGTTGAGATATTCGGCCGACATGAAATCCTTGATCATCAGCAGCGCCAGCGCATCGGCGCGGCCCTTGTTGTCGGCGGTGAA
>JBFHIF010000239.1:0-3360 GCA_041596595.1 Erythrobacter sp.
AGGTCCCGCGCGGCATGGTCGACAGCATTCCGCCCGGCGGCGGCGCGACCTGCGAAAAGGCGGGTGCGACGGCAAAAATCGTAAGGCCGGTGGCAAGTATGGTGCGGGTAGTCATGCGTGGTCCCGTTCGATCCTGAGCGTGAGTATAGGGGCTGCCTTTTGGGCGGTCACGTCCCGATTACAGCGCCCATAGACCAGGCGCCTGAATTGGCAATGAAGCGCCTCGCCTGCGCGCGCTTGTGATTGTGCTCAGCCTTCGCTATTGGCGCGCTCACATCGGTGCGCAAGGCGTGCGCTTTCCCTCGCCGCACGCACCCCTACGATCCTACCGACAAAGGCACGAGCCCCCATGAAGATCAGCGGCGTCGACATTCGTCCCGGCAACATTCTCGAATATGAAGGCGGCATCTGGAAGGTCGCCAAGATCCAGCATACCCAGCCGGGCAAGGGCGGAGCCTACATGCAGGTCGAGATGAAGAACCTGCAGGACGGTCGCAAGACCAATGTCCGGTTCCGCAGCGCCGATACGGTCGAGAAGGTTCGCCTCGACACCAAGGAATACCAGTTCCTCTACGAAGACGGCGAAATGCTCGTCTTCATGGACAAGGACACCTACGAGCAGATCACCCTGCCGTCCGACCTGCTCGGCGATGCCCGCCCCTTCCTGCAGGACGGGATGGAAGTGATGCTCGAGCTCTGGGAAGAAAAGCCGATCAGCGTCCAGCTGCCGTCACAGGTCGAAGCCGAAATCGTCGAAGCCGATGCCGTGGTGAAGGGGCAGACCGCCTCTTCGAGCTACAAGCCCGCAGTGCTCGACAATGGCGTTCGCATCATGGTTCCCCCGCATATCGGTAGCGGGACGCGGATCGTGGTCGACGTTTACGAGCAGACCTATGTCGGCAAGGCTGGCTGACGGATCATGGCAGCACTTTCCGGTCTGATCCGCGTCATGGAACGCGCCGCGCGCAAGGCGGGTAACCGGCTGCGTCGCGACTTCGGCGAAGTCGAACACCTGCAGGTGAGCCACAAAGGCCCGGCAGACTTCGTCTCGAAGGCCGATATGCGCGCCGAACGCACGCTCTACGATGAACTCGGCCAGGCTCGTCCGGGCTGGGGCTTTGTGATGGAAGAAGCCGGTGTGATCGAAGGCGAGGAAGGCCAGCCGCGCTGGATCGTCGACCCGCTCGACGGGACCAGCAATTTCCTTCATGGCATCCCGCATTTCGCGATCTCGATCGCGGTTCAAGAGCCTCGTCTCGATGGCAAGGGCTGGGGTGAAGTCACGGCGGCGGTGGTCTACCAGCCGGTCACGGACGAAACCTTCTGGGCGGAAAAATCCCGCGGTGCATGGCTGCACGACGGTCGCCTGCGCGTTTCGGGCCGCAAGCGTTTGTCCGAAGCCCTGATCGCCACCGGCATTCCTTTTTCGGGGCACGGTGATTTCACCGAATGGTCCCGGATTTTCGGCAAGATCGGCCCTGAAGTCGCGGGCATCAGGCGGTTCGGCGCGGCTTCGCTCGACCTTGCATGGGTCGCGGCAGGCCGGTTCGACGGCTTCTGGGAAAGCGGCCTCAACGATTGGGACACGGCGGCAGGCTGTCTGCTGGTGCGCGAAGCGGGTGGTTTCGTCTCGGATTATCGGGGGCGATCAAACCCGATCCACTCGGCCCAGGTCCTGGCCGCAAACGACACGCTCCATTCGAGGTTGCATAAGCTGGTTGCTACCAGCTTGAAGTAATCGAGGACCGGCGCTAACAGCCGCGCTCCACGCGGGTGTGCCCCTGTGGCGGAATTGGTAGACGCGAGCGACTCAAAATCGCTTTTCTTCGTGAAGTGCCCGTTCGAGTCGGGCCAGGGGCACCACAATTCGCTTGATCTTATCCGCTGTCCCTGAAAGGTCTTGAAGACAGGGGATATGCTCGAGCTACCATCCTATCACGCAATCGCTGCAATGGCGCTCACGGTATGGATGTTCGTGGAGTTTGTCCGCGGGCGGATGTCGATCGAGATCGTCTCGCTCCTCACCATCGCCATCATTGCTGTCGGGCTGTATTTCTACCCCCTCGAAGGCACGCGCCCGATCGACGGGCTGGCGCTCGCTTTCGGGGGATTCGGCCATTACGCGCTGATCACGATCTGTGCGCTGATGATCATGGGGCGGGGGCTGGTGGTTACCGGCGCGCTCGAACCGGCGGCGCGGCTGCTTGAGCAGGTGTTTCGCGTAAATCTGCAGATCGGCTTGCTAATTTCGCTGCTGATCGCGTTCTTCCTCTCGATGTTCGTCAACAACACCCCGGTCCTGGTGTTGCTGATCCCGATCTTTGCCGCACTCGCGCATCGCGGGGCGTTGCCGACTTCGAAGACGCTCATGCCGCTCAACTCGGCATCCCTTCTCGGCGGGATGGCAACCACGATCGGGACCTCGACCAACATTCTCGTGGTGTCGATCGCGGTCGACCTGGGGATGCGCGAGATCGGGGTGTTCGATTTCACCTCGATCGTGCTTCTCGCCGGCCTGGTCGCACTGCCTTACATGTGGCTCGTGATGCCGCGATTGCTGGCGGACAACAGTGTCGAGGCCGACCAGAACCTCCGCCGGTTCCACACCCGCCTGCGCGTCAATGGCGACAGCGATCTGGTCGGCAAGAACGTTGCGGACCTTCTCCCGCGCCTGCCCGAAACGATACAGTTTCATGGGCAACCTTCCGGGCCGCTGCAGGCCCAGCAGCGATTGCATATCTCCGGCACCCATGACGGTCTGGAAGACGCGGTGCGCGTGCTCAAGGGCGAGCTGGCACCCAATTGGGTGCTCGACCGCATTCGCCGCAACGCCTCGGCACAGGGCGAGGACATCATGGTGGTCGAGATGACGGTGACCGCCGATTCGCGGCTGATCACCCGGACGCTTCCTTCGTCCGGGATCGCCGATCTCTATGGCGTTGCCGTGCTGGGCATCCATCGGCCCGAGAGACTGCTGGGCGAGAAAGACCAGTATTCCGATGGCGGCGATCTCAGGATCACCGAAGGCGACGTGCTGCTCGTGATGGGTCTACAGCACGACCTGCAGGCGTTTGCCCGCGCCGACAGCCTTCTTATGCTCGAGGGCGCACGTGAATTGCCCCGTCGGTCAAAGGCATTGCTGGCGGCCGCGATCATGGGGGTTGCGGTTGTCACTGCATCCGTGGGCCTGTTCCCGATCGCGATTTCGGCTCTGGCAGGCGCCATCCTGATGTTCGTGACGGGTTGCGTGAAGTTCGACAGGGTGGGCAGGGCGCTTTCCGGTCAGGTCATCGTGCTGGTCGCCGCGAGTATCGCAATCGGGCGCGTGATCGACGAAAGCGGGGCAGCGGCGTGGCTCGG
>JBFHIF010000240.1:0-3355 GCA_041596595.1 Erythrobacter sp.
CCATCGCGATATTGAGCATCCGCAGGTAGTCGGCGTGCTGGCGCGCGAGATCGGGGAGGATGTCGCAGGTCCGGTCGATCGGGATCCCCGCCTGCTGCAACGCTTCGAGCGCTTCGTCGACGGGTTCCGCAACGCTCGCGTCGAGCGGGCTGCCGGGATATTCGGTGATCGCGAGCAGGCGACAGTCTGCCAGCTTCTTCGCGCGGCGCGCAATCGGGACGTTTGCACCCAGCTCGGTCAGCAAGGCGAGGTCTTCAGGGTTTCGGGCGAGCGGTCCCGCGATCGAGAGCGCCCCGTCATGGGCGGCAACAAATCCATCGCTTTGCGCCAGTTGCGGGTGATCGTGACCGCGGGTGGAGACGAGACCCCAGCTGGTCTTGTGCCCCCAGACGCCGCAGAAATGCGCCGGAACGCGCACCGATCCGCCGATATCGGTGCCGTATTCGCACGGAACCATCCCGCTCGCGACCGCTGCCGCGCTCCCGCCGGACGATCCTCCCGGCGAACGATCGTGATCGTGCGGATTCCTTGTCCGTCCATATACGGGATTGAAGCTCTGCCAGTCGGTCAGATCGACCGGAACATTTGTCTTGCCGAGGATGATCGCGCCCGCCGCCTTGAGCCGCCGGACCAGTTCGGAATCGCGGGTGGCGACATATCCGGTCTGCGCCTGGTGCCCCCAGCAGGACTGGAGACCTTCGACCTCGAAGCTTTCCTTGACCGTCATCGGAACGCCGAACAGCGGCTGGTCGTCGCGCGGGGTCGATCCGTTCATCGCCTTTGCGGTGGCATAGGCGCGGTCGAAATCGGGCACTGCGATCGCGTTGATCTCGGCGTCGAGTTTCTCGATCCGGGTAACCGCCGCATCGACCGCTTCGACCACCGTGAAATCGCCGCGACGAATCGCCGCGGCGGTTTCGATTGCGCCGGGTTTATCGGTCAGCCGCGGATATGCCATGCCAGTGCTCCCTCTCCTCGTTCCGTGACTAACAGGGACCCGGCGCTTTTCCAGTCCGGTGAGGAGGTTAGATGTGGATCGGCTTGCCCTGCACCGCCATTGCCGCTTCCTTGATCGCCTCGCTGTGGGTCGGGTGAGCGTGGCAGGTATAGGCGATGTCTTCGGACGTTGCACCGAACTCCATCGCCTGAGTCGCCTGCGCGATCATCGTTCCGGCAACGCTGGCAATGCACCACACGCCAAGAACCCGGTCGCTTTCCGCCTCGGCGATGATCTTCACGAAGCCCTCGGGCTCGTGATTGGTCTTGGCGCGGCTATTGGCCATCATCGGGAACTTGCCGACCTTGATCTTCGACTTGTCCCCGCCGGCTTTCTCGATCGCTTCCTCGGTGGTCAGACCGACGCCGGCGATTTCGGGCCAAGTGTAAACGACGCCCGGAATGAGATCGTGGTTCACGATGCCCGTCTGGCCCGCGATATTCTCGGCCACGGCAATGCCTTCGTCCTCGGCCTTGTGAGCGAGCATCGGGCCCGGCACTACGTCGCCAATCGCCCAGACGCCATCAACATTGGTGCGGAAATCGTGATCCACTTCGATCTGGCCGCGCTTGTTGACATCGAGGCCGATATTCTCGAGCCCGAGACCATCGGTGTGAGGGCGACGGCCGATCGAGACCAGCACGCAATCGGCTTCGAGCGTTTCGGCCTCGCCACCTGCGGCGGGCTCGAGCGTGAGCGTGGCTTTCTTGCCCTTGACCGTGCAGCCGGTGACCTTGGTCGAGAGGCGCAGTTCCATGCCCTGCTTCTTGAAGATCTTGGCCGCTTCCTTGCGGATATCCATATCCATTCCAGGCAGAAGCTGATCGAGGAATTCGACGACGATCACTTCGGCGCCGAGGCGACGCCAGACGCTGCCGAGTTCAAGCCCGATCACGCCGCCGCCGATCACCACCATTGTCTTGGGGACGGAGGGCAGTTCGAGCGCGCCGGTTGAATCGACCACGATATGCTTCGAATTGTCGACCTCGACGCCCGGGAGCGGGGTGACCGAGGAGCCGGTGGCGATCACGATATTCTTCGCGGTGACGGTTTCGTCGCCGACCTTGACCGTGTGCGCGTCCTCGAACACCGCGTGGCCCTTCTTCCAGTCGACCTTGTTCTTCTTGAACAGGAACTCGATGCCCTTGGTCAGGCCATCGACCGCGTCGAGCCGTTGCGCGTGCATCTGGCCCAGGTTGAGCTTGGGTTTCACGTCAATGCCCATCTCGGCCATCTTGCCGCCGGCGGCCGCATCGAAATATTCCGAGGCGTGCAGCATCGCCTTGGAGGGGATGCAGCCGACATTGAGGCAGGGTCCGCCGAGCGTTTCACGGCTTTCGGCGCAGGCGGTCTTCAGGCCCAGCTGCGCAGCGCGGATCGCGGCGACATAGCCACCCGGGCCAGCGCCGATGACGAGAACGTCGTAGTCGTATTCAGCCATGTTCTTCCCTTAGAGGTCGATGAGCATCCGGGTCGGATCCTCGATCGCTTCCTTGATGATCTTGAGTGCGGTCACGGCCTCGCGGCCATCGATCAGGCGGTGGTCGTAGGACAGCGCGAGATACATCATCGGACGGATGACGATTTCACCATCGACCACGACCGGGCGGTCCTCGATCCGGTGGAGGCCGAGCACCGCGCTTTGCGGCGGGTTGATGATTGGCGTGCTCATCAGGCTTCCGAACACGCCGCCATTCGAGATGGTGAAGGTGCCACCCTTCATGTCGTCCATCGTCAGCGTGCCTTCCTTGGCGCGCGCGCCGAAATCGGCGATGTCCTGTTCGATCCGGGCGAAGCTCTTCTTGTCGGCATCGCGGATTACCGGAACGACGAGGCCGTTGGGGGCGCTGACCGCGACCGAGATATCGACGTAATCGTGATAGACGATCTCGTCGCCCTCGATATAGGCGTTGGCCGCGGGCACGTCCTTGAGTGCAAGACACGCAGCCTTGGCGAAAAAGCCCATGAATCCGAGCCGGATATCGTGCTTCTTCGCGAACAGGTCCTTGTACTTGGTGCGCGCCTCGATGACCGCCGACATGTCGCAGTCGTTGAAGGTCGTCAGCAGTGCGGCGTTGTCCTGCGCGCCCTTCAATCGCTTGGCGATGGTCTGGCGCATCCGGGTCATTTTGACCCGTTCCTCGTTGCGCGACCCTGCGCTGCTGGCGGCAGCGGGGGCGGGCGAGGGCGCCGGGGACGAAGACGGCGCAGGCGCGGGGCCTTCGCTCTTGGCTTTGGCCGCGGCGAGCACGTCTTCCTTGGTCAGCCGACCATCCTTGCCGCTCCCCGTGATGGTCGAAGGGTCGACCCCGTGCTCGAGCACAGCCCGGCGAACGGCGGGGGAAAGCGTCTGCGAGG
>JBFHIF010000241.1:0-3348 GCA_041596595.1 Erythrobacter sp.
GCCAGCCCGATCGCCATTATCGGCGGCGCAGGATGGAACGCCAAGGCGCGCGATTGCTTCTCGCAATGGGCTGAAAGCATCGGCCTTCCGGTGGCGACCGCGTTCCGGCGACAGGACGCGATCCCGCCCTCCTCCCCGGTCTATGCCGGGAACCTCGGCTACGGGCCGAACCCCAAGCTGGTCGAACGCGTGCGCGAGGCTGACCTGATCCTCGCGGTCGGCGCGCGGCTGGGAGAGGCGACCACCGATGGCTATACCCTGCCCACTCTCGATCACCCCGATCAATTGCTCGTCCACGTCCATCCCGATCCGGGCGAGTTGGGCCGGGTTTACCGGACCGACCTCGCCCTGTGCTGCTCGGTCGACGAATTCGCCGAAACCGCCGCGCTTTGGGAAGACCACTCGATCATCCCGTTCGATGCCGGGGCCGAGGCGCACCGCGAGTGGGAAGAATGGGCGACGCCACCGAGCGAGGGCAGTTCGCACGATCTCGACATGGCAGCCTGCGTCGCGGCGATGCGCGCAATACTCCCCGCGGACAGCATCATCTGCAACGGGGCGGGCAATTTCTCAGGGTGGTGGCATCGATACTGGCGCTACGAAGGCTATCCCAGCCAGCTTGCGCCCACCGCTGGCGCGATGGGCTATGGCGTGCCCGCAGCGGTCGCGGCGGCGATGCGCCACCCCGATCGCACCGTGGTCGCCGTGGCGGGGGACGGCGATTTCCTGATGAACGGACAGGAGCTTGCCACCGCCGCGCAATACGGCGTGAACCTGATCGTACTCGTGGTCGATAACGGGGCCTACGGCACGATCCGCATGCACCAGGAACGCGAATATCCCGAGCGGATTTCCGCCACCTCGCTGGCCAATCCTGATTTCGCTGCTCTGGGCGCGGCGTTTGGCGGCTGGAGCGCTCACGTGTCGAGCACGAGCGAGTTCGAAGCCGCTCTCGCCGAGGCGCGCGAGCGGATTGGGCTGCGGCTGATCCACATGACGATCGATATCGAACAGCTCACTGCGAGCGGAGCCAGAATCAGCGGCCTGCGAGCGAAAAGCTGACGCCAGGCGTCGGACGTCAGCCTTCTGCCATCTGGCAGATCAGCTCCCACTCCTCGGGCCGGATCTTGGCGACCGATAGCCGTGACAGGCGAACCAGCTCGCATTCGGCGAGCCGTGGTTCGGCCTTGATCTGCTTCAGGGTCACCGGATGATCGAACTTGCGCTTGGGCTTGACCTTCACCGCGGCCCATTTGCCGGTTTCGTCGGTCGGATCGCCGATCCCCGCGACGCTGATCGTGACGATACCTACGATTTCGAGCCCTTCACGCGAATGGTAGAAAAACGCTTCGTCGCCGACTTCCATCGCGCGCAGATTGAGCTTGGCCGAATGGTTCCGGACCCCGTCCCAGGTGCCCTCGCCCTCGGCCACCAGATCGTCCCAGCCATATTTGAACGGTTCGGATTTCATCAGCCAGTAATTGCGATCGCGCTTCGTCACCATTTCGCTCCAGGGCTAACCGTGTCTTTACCATCGCGCCACTAGCTGCGGCGGTCTTCGCGCGCCACCCCTGCCTCGCAAGCGCACCCGGATTAACCCGATCTTTAAGTGTCCACGGCATTGAAAAGGCAAGATCGTGTCAGGAATCTCCTGCGCGACCGGAATCTGGGCGGAGAACAGGTTAAGTGCCAATGACCGGAGAGCAGACTCGATTTGGTCGAGCCGAGCGCGATCTCGTCGCACTGGGTATCGCGGTTTCCGCGATCATCCTGTTCGTCGGGACCGGGGGTTCGGTCCTGCCCGAAGTCGTGAACGCCTTCGCATCAGGCAGCGACGGCCCGAACAAGCTGCTCGTCAACGCCCTGCTTCTCAACATCGCGCTGATCATCTTCGGCTGGCGGCGCTATCGCCAGCTCACGCACGAGATCGCCGAACGCCGCAACGCCGAAGAGCGCGCGCGCAGGCTGGCCGAAACCGATCCTCTCACCGGCTGTCTCAATCGGCGCAGCATGGCCGCCGCGACCGAAGCGCTGCGCCGGCGGGCGCTGGAAGACGGCGAGGCAGTCGCCTATGCGATGATCGACCTCGACAATTTCAAGCAGATCAACGATTTCCACGGTCACACGATCGGCGACAACGTATTGCTCGAACTCGCGCAGCGGATCTCGTCGCAATTGCCGAACGATGCCCTACTCGCGCGTCTGGGAGGCGACGAGTTCGCTTTCGTCGTGACCTATGAGCGCAAGCGCCGGGAGATGCTGGACAAGGTCATCACCCGCCTTTTCGAAGCGGTCGGCGCGCCCTTCCAGCTTGGCGAGAAGACGATCCGGCCGACCATGTCGATCGGAATAGCCACCGATTTCGGGGACGACGATCCGGCCGCCCAGGCGCGCGATGCCGAAACGCTCATGCACCGCGCCGATATCGCGATGTATCACGCCAAGAATAACGGCAAGAACCGCTATTTCTGGTTCGAGCCCTCGATGGAAACCGAGGTCAAGTTTCGCAACCAGCTCGAAGCGGGCATCCGCGCGGGGCTTGCGAACGGCGAGTTTATCCCGTTCTACGAACAGCAGGTCGATGTCGATACCGGCCGGCTGGTCGGGTTCGAGATGCTGGCGCGCTGGCGCTCGACCCCGCTGGGGCTCGTCGGGCCGGAAATCTTCATCCCGATCGCCGAGGAAGCGGGCCTGATTGGCCAGCTGTCCGAGCAATTGATGGCGCAGGCCTTCCGCGATGCGCGCGATTGGGACGAACACCTGACCCTGTCGGTCAACATCTCGCCGTGTCAGCTGCGCGATCCCTGGTTCACCCAGAGACTGGTCAAGCTGCTCGACGAGAACGAATTCCCACCGCACCGCCTCGAGATCGAGATTTCCGAATCCTGCCTGCACGAAAACTTCAAGCTGATCAGCAAGATCGTCATCGGCCTGCGTGCGCTCGGGATCAAGATCAGCCTCGACGATTTCGGCACGGGCTATTCGAGCCTCGAACAACTGCGCGCGGTTCCGTTCGACCGGATCAAGATCGATCGCGTTTTTATCCGCGAACTGCGGCAGACCCCGAGGGCGAGCAATGTCGTCGAGGCAATGGTTTCGCTCGGGCGCGGACTCGATCTGCCGATCACCGCCGAAGGGATCGAGGACCACGCAATCCTCGACACGGTTCGGCGCATCGGCAAGCTCAAGGGCCAGGGATATATCTACGGAATGCCCGAAGCCGCCGAACAGGTTGCCGAGCGGCTCGAGGCAATGCGCGCCGCGGGCAGCGAGATGCTGGCAAAAACGGTTCCGGCTTCGGCGCCGGACGCGGGCGAAGCGGCCGTTTCGACCGCGCGTTTCGATGAC
>JBFHIF010000242.1:0-3344 GCA_041596595.1 Erythrobacter sp.
CGAATCAATCGAGGATGCGATCCGCGGGGCGATCGCGAAGTCGAGTGAGACGATTCACAAACTCGGCTGGTTCGAAGTGGTCGAAACACGCGGTCACATCACCGATGGCGCAGTGGCGCATTTCCAGGTCCATTTGCGCGTCGGCTTCACGCTCGATTGAGCAAGTCCAGCCCTAGGTCGCGAAAAGCTGCCCGGGATCGGCGAATGCCTTGAACTCGAGCGCGTTGCCGGCCGGATCGCGAAGGAACATCGTCGCCTGTTCGCCGGGACGATCGCGGAACCTCACGGTCGGCTCGATGACGAAATCCGTGCCCGCATCGGTGAGCTTCCTCGCCAAAGCCTCCCACTCGGCCATGTCGAGCACCAGCCCGAAATGCGGAACCGGGACACCGTGGCCATCGACATGGGTGCTGGCCCGATCCCCGGCAAAATCGGGCGCGAGATGCGCGACGATCTGATGTCCGTGGAAATCGAAGTCGATCCACTCCGCGCTGCTGCGCCCTTCGCTACAGCCGAGAAGCCCGACGTAGAAGGCGTGTGCAGCTTCGAGGTCGTCGACCGGGAAAGCGAGGTGGAACGGGGGCAAGGGCATGGGGCGCGGCTCTCCAGCAAAGTATTTCCTCCCTGTAGATCGTTCAGGCTCGACAGCCAAAGCCTGAATAACTACGGCTGCAAAAAATCCAGCAGCGCAAAGGGGTGGACAGGCGCAGGCGATGAAACTGATAGTCGGAAACAAGAATTATTCGAGCTGGTCGATGCGCGGGTGGCTCGCCGCCAAGCAGTCTGGTCTTCATTTTGACGAGATCACCGTTCCCATCCTGGGCGAGCACTGGGACGAGACCAAGCATGACATGGGCGACGTTCAGCCTTCGCGCGGCAAGGTCCCGATCCTCTGGGACGGCGAGACGGTGATCTGGGACAGCCTCGCGATTCTCGAATATCTTTCCGACAAGGTCGGGCGCGAGCGCTTTTGGCCGAAGGATGACGCGCCGCGCGGAATGGCCCGGGCGATGGTGGCCGAAATGCATTCCTCCTACGCCTCGCTGCGCGAGGAACTGCCGATGAACATTCGTCGCAGGGTCCAGTTGGAAGAGGTTTCGGACCAGACCCGAAGCGATATCGTCAGGGTCCTTCAATTGTGGGCGGAAGCGCGCGCGCGGCACGGTTCGTCCGGTCCGTTCCTGTTCGGGACCTATGGTGCGGCCGATATTTTCTTCGCCCCGGTTGTGTCGCGGTTCATGACCTACGAGATAGGGGTTCCCGGTTTCGCGCAAAGCTACATGGAGGCCATCTGGGATCATCCCTGGACACAGGAATGGATCGCTGCGGCAGAGAACGAAGAATGGGTAATCGAACAATACGAACACATCGGCGCGGATTGATCGGGCGCGCCTTGTGCACGCTGGCGCTGACGGTGTTACTGATGCCCGCTCAGGCGAATGCCTGGGGGTTCTATGCCCACCGCCAGACCGCCGCGATCGCCGAGGAAAACGTTTCGCCCGAAACGCGCGCCAAGATCGCGCGGCTGATGAGTTCGGAAGCCTTGATCGGCACGCCCGAGTGCGACCTTTCGAACATTGGCGATGCGAGCGTGTGGCCCGATTGCGTGCGCAATAGCTGGTGGCGCTGGGGGTATACCGGTGCCTGGCATTATCGCACCGCTCCGATCTGCGAATCGTTCAATCCCCGCGCAAACTGCGCGGGCGGAAATTGCGTGACCGCGCAGATCGAGCGCAACCACCGCATCCTCGCCGATGAATCGTTGCCCGACCATGTCCGGCTGCAGGCGCTCGCCTTCATGGTTCATTTCGCGGGCGACGTGCATATGCCGCTTCATTCGGGCGACCGCGAGGATCGCGGTGGCAATGATCGCAAGGCCGGTTACGGCATCGTTCCGGGATTGAACCTGCACTGGATCTGGGATGGCCCGCTCGCCGAGCGCGCGATCAGCGACCCGGCGGACCCGGTGGTGCGCCGGTATAGCGCGGCCGAACGCGCCGAGCTTGGCGGGGGAAGTGCAGATGACTGGGGCCGGGAAAGCTGGGAGATCAGCCGTGGCTTCGTCTATCCTACCGCCTTCGACACCGAAGATGTCTGCGGTGCCGACTTGCCGGGCGAGACGGCCCTGACCCAGGACGACATCATTCGCGGCGCTCCGATCGCGAAGCGGCGGGTCCAGCAGGCGGGCATCCGTATCGCAGAACTGCTTGAAACCGCCTTTGCGCCCGGACCGCTGCCGGTTTCCGATCGCGACTAGAGGAATGCCTTCCCGATAAACCAGACGCCAATTGCAATCATCCCGAGGGCAAAGATTCGCCTCAGCCAAGTTGTGCGGTGATCCCCCAGGACCAGCGTTCTGACCCGTTCCGCCCCCAGTACGAGCCCAAGGTGTATTGCCGTTGCGATCGCCACGCTTAGTGCGGCAAGCGTCAAGGCCTGCGAATAGGACGGCCGCGCGTCAGGCACGAATTGCGGCATGACCGTTATGAAAAACAGCGCCGCTTTCGCGTTGAACAGATTGATCAGGAAGCCTGCGAAAGCGTTTCGGTGCAGAGCTCTCCGGGGAACTGCGCTCGGGGAACTTTCTCCGGTTCCTTTCCACGCGTGCCACGCCAGATAGGCCATCATCACAGCTGCGCAGAGCGCCAGTCCCTTGTCGATGAAGGGGGCTTGCTGCAAAAATAAACTTGCAGCGAGCATGCTGATCGTCGCGTTGCAGGCCAGACCCAGCCCGATCCCGGCGATCGCCGCAATCCCGGAACGCCGCCCTTCGGAGAGCACGAGAGCGACTAGCCACCCCATATTGGGGCCGGGGGTCAACTCGATCAGGAGCACGGCAAGAGCGAATCCGAACAGGTCCATTGGGAGGCGTTCAATCTATCCGGGCCATGTGAAGCGCGTCGCGTCGCATCGCGGCGATTGCCACGATGATGCCCGTTTCCTGCGGGTTGCGCGAATTCGAGAGGAGCCCGGCCGCCGGTTCGGATTTTGATCCCGACGCTTCACGATGAGCGCTTGCAAGATTGCAGAGAAATCGAGTTTTGGCATGGGCTCACTCCTGCTAGCGAGAATAGCATGACCAATGCACTCGACTATGCAAGGCGGCTCATCGCAGCTCCAAGCGTAACTCCCGCCACCGGCGAGGTGTTCGACGAATTATCGCACATGCTCGCACCCCTCGGGTTCGAGATCCACCGCTTCTCACGCGGGGAGGGCGATGAAGGGAGCGACGAAGCCCCGGTCGAAAACCTCTTTGCAATCCGCGCAGGCCCGGCTGGATCCAAGCACTTCGCCTTCGCCGGCCATCTCGATGTCGTGCCACCGGGCGAGGGCTGGACCAGCGC
>JBFHIF010000243.1:0-3304 GCA_041596595.1 Erythrobacter sp.
CGAAATCGCGCGGGGAAAGATCGAGCCCGCCTTCGAACCCGATGCCGATGTCGAGAACATCGAGATGTGCGGCGCAAATGGCGAGATCATCGCCTATACGCTCAACCGCGACGGGTTCGACACGCTCGAAATCCGCAACTTATCAGACGGGTCCGATCGCGCTGTCCCGGCCTTGCCCGAGGGCACCTATGCGCTCGATTGCGAGGGCGATCCCACACGGTTGCTGGTCCGCGTCAATGGCTGGAAAACGCCGGGCGATCTGTGGCTCGTCAACCCTTATGAAGGCAGCGCAGAGCGGGTCTTCGCGTCAAACCTCGCCGGGCTCGATCCTGCAAGATTGATCCGCCCGCGCGTGGTTCGTTTTCCCGCGCGCGACGGGGTGGAACTCCAGGGGCTGCTCTACCTCCCGCCCGGCGCGAAGACCGGCACGGAAGCGCCACCCGTACTGTTCGATGTTCACGGCGGGCCATCGGCGCTGTCGCAGGCGACCTATGAACCGGTTGCCCAATACCACGCCGCGCGCGGGGTCGCGGTGTTCCAGCCCAATGTCCGCGGAAGCACCGGGCTCGGTCGCACCTATGCCACGCTCGACGACCGGGAGAACCGGCTCCACTCTATCCGCGATCTCGTCGATCTGAAGCGCGCGCTCGCAGCGGAAGGTTTGGTGGACGGAAACCGCGCGGCGGTGATGGGCGGCTCCTATGGCGGCTACGCGGTCAACGCCGTGCTGGCCGAATATCCGGGTGAATTCGCGGCCGGGGTCTCGCTGTTTGGTGTCGCCGACTGGATTACCGCGCTTGAGGTTGCCTCGCCCTCGCTCAAGGCTTCCGACCGGATCGAGTATGGCGACATCACCGAAGAGAAATGGCGCGAGTTCTACCGGGTCAATTCGCCGATCCGGAAGGCCGATCGCATCACCGTTCCGGTGCTCTACTCGCATGGCGTGATGGACCCGCGGATCGATATCTACGAGACCGAGGCGATGGTGAAGACGCTGCGCGCGAACGGTGTGTCGGCACCCTTCATTCGCATCCCCGATGAAGGGCACGGCTGGCGCAAGCTTTCGAACAGGCTGTTCTATTTCCGCAAGCAGGCCGAGTTCGTCGAGGAGCAGCTCGGACTTTCGCCAGCTGGCGACTGAGCGAACCGATCGTGCAACTGCGTTCTCCCGCCATCCTTGTCGCTTCGCGGCTGCATGGCGAGACCGCGGTGATCGCGAGGGTGCTGACGGCAGAATACGGGCTGGTCGCGGGCTATGTCGCAGGCGGTCGCGGTCGGCAGCTTAGGTCGGTTCTGATCCCGGGTAACCGGGTAGAGATCGAGCTGACCGCCCGATCGGCGAGCCAACTGCCCTTCATGCGGGTCGAACTGGTCGAAAGTCGTGCGCCTTGGATGACCGAGCCGCTGCCTGCGGCTGCGATCACCTGGGCCACTGCGCTCACCGCATCGTCGCTGCCCGAGCGCAACCCCTATCCCGCGCTTTACGAGGCGCTCGACGGACTGCTGGCGGCGATCTGCCACGCGCCTTCTGCGCGGGGCTGGCTCGGAGCGATGGTGTCGTTCGAAGTGCTTGTCCTGCGGGAGTTGGGCTATGGCGACGTGGCGCGCGAGGCGGGTGACCGGCGCGGAGAACCATCGGCCCAGTTCGAGATCTTCCGCGTTCTCCACAAGCCGATTGCGCGCCATCTGCTTGCCGAGCGACGGGGGGATGTTATGGCGGCGCGCACGGCGCTGGGCGAAAAGCTGGCACGGATGCTGGCCTGACAGCACGCGCCGACGATAAGGGGTTAGGCGATGAAGGTTGCAATCCTGCCCGGTGACGGGATCGGTCCGGAGGTCACCCGCGAAGCGGTGGCTGTGCTCGAATGCCTCGGCCTGCCGGGACTCACCCTGTTCGAAGGCGATGTCGGCGGGGTCGCCTACAGGCGTCACGGCCACCCTCTGCCCGAAGAAACGCTTACGATCGCGAATTCCTGCGATGCGGTGCTGTTCGGCGCGGTCGGCGATCCCGAATGCGACCGGCTCGATCGATCCTTGCGACCCGAACAGGCGATCCTCGGGCTGCGCAAGCATCTCGGCCTGTTCGCCAATCTACGCCCGGCGCGGGTCTTTGCCGGCCTTGAACATCTCTCTCCGCTCAAGCCCGAACTTGCGCGCACGCTCGACCTCCTGATCGTGCGCGAACTCACCGGCGACATCTATTTCGGCGACAAGGGAACCCGGACAGCCGGTGATGGCAGCCGTGAGGGCTGGGACATGATGAGCTATTGCGAGACCGAGGTGAACCGGATCGCGCAGGTCGCGTTTCGCGCCGCTCGCGCCAGCGATTGCCGGGTTTGCAGCGTCGACAAGGCCAATGTGCTCGAAACCAGTCAGGTGTGGCGCGACACGGTTATGGCGGCGGCGGGGTCGCATCCCGACATCGAACTCAGCCACATGTATGTCGACAATGCCGCGATGCAGATCGTCAGCAATCCGGCGCAGTTCGGAGTAATCCTGACCGGCAACCTGTTCGGCGATATCCTGTCGGACCTCGCAAGCGCGGCGGTCGGGTCGATCGGCCTGCTGCCCAGCGCGTCGATGGGCGACCGGGCGACCGAACACGGCATTTTCGGGCTTTACGAGCCGATCCACGGCAGTGCGCCCGACATTGCCGGGCAGGGCAAGGCAAATCCGATGGCAATGATCCTTTCTGTGGCGCTGATGCTGCGCAACTCCTTCGGGCGGACCGAGGAGGCGGCGCGGATCGAGGCGGCAGTCGAGGCCGCGTTGGCCGACGGTATTCATGGCCGCGATCTTGGCGGTCAACACGGCTGCGAGGCGATCGGCGCGGCCGTGCGCGAAAGGCTCTGACCGGGCGAGGCCATGCCGCTCACTCTCGCGATCGTCCTTCCCACGCTCGAGGAGCGCGGCAATCTCGTGCCGCTGATCGAGCGGATCGATTCCGCGCTCGAACACATCGACTGGGAAGTGCTGGTGGTCGACGATGACAGTTCGGACGGCACGGCGGACGAGGCGCGGGCGCTGGCAGTCGAGGACCCGCGTGTCCGGGTAATCCAGCGGATCGGGCGGCGCGGACTGTCCTCAGCCGCGATCGAGGGTTTCTGCGCCACAGCCGCGCCTTTCGTCGCCGTCATGGACGCCGATCACCAGCACGATCCCGCGCTGCTCCCAAGGATGCTCGAGAGCCTCGAAGCAGGAGAAGCCGAAATCTGTGTCGCCAGCCGGTTCGCCGCGGGGGCGAGCACGGCAGGCTGGGACGATCCCGAGCGCGAGCGCCTGTCGGGCCTCGCCAACCGGGTCG
>JBFHIF010000244.1:0-3293 GCA_041596595.1 Erythrobacter sp.
CACGGCAAAGCCGGTGCCGCGATCATCCTCGCCCGACTTTCGCGCGATCTCGGCCAGATTGGCGCGCCGCAATCCGCGCCCGGGACTGAGCAGCGACAAGGCCTCGAGGACGTTGGTCTTTCCGGCACCGTTCTCGCCCACCAGCAGGTTGAACCGGGCGGTCTCGACCAGGCTGGTTTGCGCGTGGTTGCGGAAGTCCTGGAGGGTGATCCTGTCGAGAGCCATGCGACCGCCAGCGGTAGCACGGGCGCACACAAACGCCAGCCCTCCTCGCGCGCTTCCATTCCATCAAAAGCATCAATCCCAACAGGTGGTGAAAATCACCGATGATTGGCAACTGTTCATCAGCGGTTCAGGCCACGCCGATGGGAAAATCCCGGAAATCCGCCACTTTTCGAGTTTGGCACGGCTCCTGCAATGTAGTTGGCACGACCGAGGGATCAGCCTTCGGGATGAACAGGAGACCAGATTATGCTTACCCAGGACCTTTCGAGCCGCCTTGCCGCCGCCGTTTTCTCGGTTGCGATTTCCGCCGTGTTCTTCGCCTATGCGATCATCCCCGCCAGCCCCACGCTGGTAGCCTGATCGCCGAACTGCAACTCGACTAAAGGATGCCCTGCATGTTTCGCCCTACCACAGTGACCCGCCTGTTTTCCGCCACCTTCGCGCTGCTCGTGTCGTCGGTCATGCTCGCTTACGCGATCATCCCGGCGAGCCCGGGCATCGCCTGATCGGCGCCACCCGTTTCCCGCCTTCGCATCAGAGCGGAGGCGACAGTCCAGCCCATTTATTCACAGGAGCCTTTTGATGAACAACGTGACCCGTAAGAATGCCTCGCCGCCCGAAGCCGGCTTTCGCCTCGACAAGACGAACGCCAAGCTGTTCGGCGTGTGTGGCGGGATCGCCAATGCGACCGGGACCGATGCCGTCTGGTGGCGGATCGGCTTTGTCGCCGCAACCCTGCTCGGCTTCGGCGTAACCATCCCGATCTATATCGCCGTCGCGCTGATCGCCGACTGATGCGCGCGAGAAGCGCTCACATCGCCGAAATGCCGCCGTCGAGCTTGATCTCGGCGCCCGTCATGAACCGGCTCTCGTCGCTCGCGAGGTAGACCACCGCATTGGCGATATCGTCGGGTTCGCCGACGAAACCGAGCGGGATTTGCCGCGCGAGCTTGCCCAGCAGCACGTCCTTGTCGAGGCTGTGCGCCTTCGCGGTCCCGTCGAGGATCGGGGTGTCGACGAAGGTCGGGTGAACCGAATTGCAGCGGATCTGCATATTGTTCTTCGCGCAGTGCAGCGCGATCGACTTGGACAGCATCCACACCGCTGCCTTGCTGGCATTATAGGCAGGCATCGTGTCGCTCGCGATCAGGCCCGCAATGCTCGAGATGTTGATGATCGAACCGGGCGCGTGATCGCGCATCAGCGGCAGCGCCTTCTGGCAGCCGTGAAAGATCGAATTGACGTTGATGTCGAAACAGCGCTGCCAGTCGGCGAAATCGCAGGTCTCGATATTGCCCGCGACACCGATCCCGGCATTGTTGACCAGGACGTTGAGCCCGCCGAGGTGATCGCGGGCGGCGTCGACCGCCGCTTCCCATTGCGCCGGATCGGTCACGTCATGCGCGATCGAGAAGGCGGTGCCTTCGCCCATCCGGGAATTGACGATTTGCGCGGTTTCGGCCGCGCCGGCCTGGTTGATGTCGGTGGCGAGCACGCGCGCGCCTTCCTGAGCCAGCCGGATGCAATGCGCGCGGCCCAATCCTTGCGCCGCGCCTGTCACCAGCGCTAGCTTGCCTTCGCAGCGTTTGGTCATCTCAGTGGTTCTCCCAGATATTCGGTTGTCAGCAGCATGCCGATCCGCACGTCGACCGCGTGCCCCGCCGCGCGCCAGTCGGCGACGAAATCGGCCAGATCGTGAAGCGCAACGCGGTGCACGCGGATGGTTTCGTCCTCGAGCCCGCCGCCATCGCCGATCTTCTGAAGCCCGGTTGCGCGCAGCAGGGTGAAACTTTCCGATACCATGCCGGGCGAGGAATAGAACTCGCCGAGCACTTCGAGCCGCTCCGCGCGGTAGCCGGTTTCCTCCTCGAGCTCGCGCGCGGCGGCGGATTGCGCGTCATCGTCCTCGCCACCGTCATCGTCTCCGATAAGGCCTGCCGGGATCTCGAGGCAATGCTGCGACAGGGGGACGCGATACTGGCTGACGAGGATAACGTGGCGGGTGCCGTCGGGATCGTTATCGATCGCGATGATCGCGGCGGCGCGGATGCCGCGCGCGCGCGAGGCGTATTCCCAGCGGCCCCGGCTCTTGGCCATGATGAAGCGGCCTTCCCAGCGCACCTCCTCGGATAGGTCGGCGTGCTTGTCGCGCGGGAGATCGGAAAAATCGCGGGTCATCGCGCGCAGGCCTAGACCTCGATCAGCCGGTCGGGAAGCTCATTCTCGTCATGCGCGCTGCGCGGGAAATGCTGGCTCAGCACGAAGCCGACATCGCGCACGCCCGCCGCCATGCCTTCGGCGATTTTCCCTGCGCGGATTTCGGCGAGCATGTCGCCCATCGCTTCGCCCCAGACCTCGGCGGAGACCCTTTCCGCGATCGGTTCGTCGGCGACGATCTCTGCCCGGTGCTCGCGCATCGAGAGGTAGATCAGCACACCCGTGCGACCATGCGTGCGGCGCTCGGCGCCCACCTTGAAATGCTTGATCGCCTGCTCGTGGACCCGCGCGGTGCGCACCGTGCCGGGGACAAGGAAAAAGCGGATCGGGTCCCACGAGGCGGCGAGCCACGCCAGCAGGTAGGTCAGCAGGCCGACCGCGATCGTGACGCTCGCGATCTCGCCGCTGGTCCATTCGTGGGTCCAGCCGCCCATCACCGCGTCGACGAGGTCGAGCACGCCCTGAGGGAACAGCGCGAACAGGCTCATCGCCGTGAAGCCGAACGCGCCCGCCCAGACATGGACCACGTCGCTGTAGCCGTCGGAGCGGTCGGCCAGAACGGTTACGATCTCGCCAGAAGTCTCGGCCTCGGCAGCCTTGACCGCGTCGGAGACGATCTTGTGCTGATCAGGTGTCAGATATGCCATTGGATGTGATCGCCCCTACCAGCCGCCCGAGGCGCCGCCGCCCCCGAACGAGCCGCCGCCGCCGCCAAAGCCGCCGCCGCCGCCGAAGCCGCCACCGAACCCGCCGCCATTGTCCCCGCCCGAAAGCACACCGCGCGCGATCGCGCTGCCCACTTCCCACAGGATGATGTCGCCAGCGGTATCCTTCCAGTCACGGCCACGCTC
>JBFHIF010000245.1:0-3280 GCA_041596595.1 Erythrobacter sp.
CAGACGTCTGATCTGATTCATGCGCCTGCTTTAGCGGCAAGGTCTTCCAAGACAATCCCCGCCGTCGCCTTGGCGCTGCCGACCACTCCGGGGATCCCTGCGCCCGGATGCGTGCCCGCGCCGACGAGGTAGAAATTCTCGATCACGTCGTCGCGGTTGTGGCCGCGCATATAGGCGCTCTGCCACAGCACCGGTTCGAGGCTGAAGGCGCTGCCGAGATGGGCGTTGAGATCGGTCGCGAAATCGGGTGGGGCATAGTGGAACTTGGTCACGATCCGGTCATGGATATCGGGGATCAGCCGCCTGCCGACCTCGTCGAGCACCGCCTTTTCGAGTTTCGGCCCCTCGACGCTCCAGTCGATCGGCATCTTGCCCATGTGCGCGACCGGGATCAGCGCGTAGAACGTGCTCTTGCCCGGCGGGGCCATGCCCGGATCAGTAACCGTGGGATGATGGAGATAGATCGAGAAATCCTGCGGCAGCACGCCGTGGCGATAGATGTCCTCGACCAGACCCTCATAGCGCGGACCGAACAGGATCGAATGGTGCGCAATTCCCGGCCATGTCCCTTCGAGTCCGAAATGGACGACGAACAGCGAGGGCGAATAGCTCTTGCGCGCGAGCGACTTGGCGTAGCGCGCGCCGCGTTCGGTCCCGGCCAGCAGATCCTTGTAGGAGTGCATGATGTCGGCGTTGGACGCGACCACGTCGAACCTCTGGCGCCAGCCGCTCTTGGTCTCGACCTCGGTCGCGCGGGTCCCGACCGTGTGGACCTGCCGCACCGCATCGCCGAGCCGGATCGTCCCGCCCAGCCGTTCGAAATGGCGGACCATGCCCGCCACGAGGCGATTGGTGCCGCCGCGCGCCCACCACACACCGCCATCTTTCTCGAGCTTGTGGATGAGGGCATAGATCGCGCTGGTCTTCATCGGGCTGCCCCCGACCAGCAGCGTGTGAAAGCTGAACGCCTCGCGCAGCTTCTCGCTCTCGATATATTTGGAGACCATCGAATAGACGCTGCGCCACGCCTGCTTGCGGACCAGCGCGGGGGCGGCCTTGATCATCGACTTGAAATCGAGGAACGGCTTGTGGCCCAGCTTGACGTAGCCCTCTTCGTAGACTCCGGCGGAATATTCGAGGAAATGCTGGTATCCGACCACGTCATCGGGGTTGATCCGCGCGATCTCGGCGTTGAGCGCCTGTTCGTCGTTGGTGTAGTCGAAATTGGTCCCGTCGGGCCAGTTGAGCCGGTAGAACGGCTTGACCGGGAGCAGTTCGACATCCTCGGCGATGTCGTGCCCCGTCAGCGCCCACAATTCCGCAAGGCACGGCGGATCGGTGATAACGGTCGGGCCGGCGTCGAAGGTGAAGCCTTCCTTTTCCCAGAAATAGGCCCGCCCGCCGGGCTTGTCTCGCCCCTCGACAACGGTGGTGGCGATGCCCGCCGATTGCAGCCGGATCGCGAGCGCGAGCCCGCCGAGGCCTGCACCGATCACGCAGGCGCTCTGCCCCTCGTGACGCGAGGCCAGCACCGGGTCGATGCCCTTTGCGCCGCTGGAGGCAGGCGAGCCGAAATCGAGCCCTGCCTGGCGTTGCTTGTCTGAATTCATGCCGTCTCCTTGTTGGCATTGATATCCGCAAGCGGCCTGGAACGCCCGAGCAGCGCCGATAGCGCGCGCGCGATGCGAACCGGCGGCCTGCCGGAGAGGATGCGAAGCCTGTCTAGCACGGTCGAGCGCCCGGCATAGAACCGTTCGACGAGCCGCGTATCAAGCCGGTAGAACCGCGCGAAGATCCGGACGCGGTGCTCCGGCTCGGCGGCGTGGAACAGCATCCGCGCGAGGCGGCGGTAAAAGGCCGTGCGCCGCCAATGGGCGCGGGCGCGCGTTTCGACCAGAGCGGCGAGCTGCGGCCCGGTCAGGTCGGCCTCGGCCGCGATCGCGAGCGCGTTTTCGACCGCGATGGGCAAGGTGTAGCTGGTCAGCGGGTGCATGAACCCGCCGCGCGCACCGGCGATCGCGACGCCTTCGATGGCGACGGCACGGCGATAGGCGTCGAATCGCCCGCCCGCGATCACCGGCAGCACGCCCGCCTCGCGCCCGACCGGGGTTCCGCCGTCCTGCCCGCGCGCATTCAGATATTGATCGATCCGCGCAGACAGCGCGCCGCGATCGAGCAGCGGAGCATCGGCGTAATAGGTGTCCTCGACAAACAGGTCGCGCGCGCCAAGGGGCAACGAATAGACGAAGCGATAAGCCCCGCCATTGCCGTGCGGGGCGAGTTGCGGGACGCGCGCATCCATGATCACCGGGCGCGCGACATCGTGCGGCTGATCGAAGCGGACGTGACGGCCAAGGAAGACCTGCCACCCGCCGGCAAGGTGCGGGCTGGGCGCGAAAGCGCGGCAATCGATCACCGCTCGCGCTGCGATCCGGTGCCGGCCTCCGGTCCTCTCGGCCACATCGACCCCGTTTGCATCGAGCGCCTCGGCCCGGCTGCCGAGCCGGATCGTGCCTTCGGGAAGCAGGCGCACGAGGGCTGCGTGGAAGTCGTCCGAGGACAATGACCGATATCCCGTCGCGAGCGTGCGCTCGTAGCCGGGGAACATCACGTCGTAACCGTCATCCCACGCGGTCTTGCGGAACGGCTCGAGCAGCGCCGCGCCTTCGAGGGAAAGATCGCTTTCGAACCAACTCCAGCGGTGGTTGCCGCCCAGACGCTCGCCCGTTTCGATCAGGCATAGCCGGAATGCGGGCCGCGCCTTGGCGATCGCCAGCGCGATCAATCCGCCCGCAAGCCCGCCGCCCACGATCGCTACGTCGTGCACGCTTCCGGTCTGGGGGGCTGGTTGTGCCGTGTTCGAATTCATGAGACGTTGGGACTAGGCGAGCCGCGCGTCAGGAGCAATGATGCAAGGGGTCAGGCGAGCGCACGGGTCGCGCAAGCTGTGAAACAAACAGGGCGCGTTCCCGTTGTGGGAGCAAACCGACGAAACTCATGTGGAAGGACCCGAAGTGATCCGCCAGACATCCAATTGCCTGACCTGTGCTGCCGTCCTGGCGCTTTTGAGCGCCGCCCCTCTCGCCGCACAGGAGGCGCGTGGCGGGGGCGGGGTGGACAATGGCCAGACCGTTTTCGACGACACCTGGCTGACGGTCGGGATCGGGGTCGGCCTGACCCCGAGCTATGCCGGATCGGACGATTATGTCGTCATCCCCGCGCCGCTGGTGCAGGGCAAGATCGGTCCGGTGCGGATCACTCCGCGCGCGGCCGGGGCGGC
>JBFHIF010000246.1:0-3265 GCA_041596595.1 Erythrobacter sp.
AGGCGCGCGATGCCGAGGTTCCCGAGAGCTTCTACCACGACCCGCTGATGTATCAGGGCGGGAGCGACAATTTCTTGCCCCCGCGCGGCGAGATCCCGCTGGGCGACCCGGCCTGGGGCTGCGACATGGAAGGCGAAGTCGCGGTGATCACCGACGACGTGCCGATGGGCGTCTCGGCCGAGGATGCGGCGAGCCACATCAAGCTGATCATGCTGGTCAACGACGTGTCACTGCGCGGCTTGATCCCGGGCGAACTCGCCAAGGGCTTCGGCTTCTTCCAGTCAAAGCCGTCGAGCGCGTTCTCGCCGGTCGCGGTCACGCCCGACGAACTGGGCGACAAGTGGAAGGACAGTCTGATCCACCTGCCGCTGATGGTCGATTACAACGGCGAGCCGTTCGGCCGCGCCGAGGTCGGCAAGGACGCGACCTTCAACATGGCGCAGCTCGTCGCGCACGCCGCCAAGACCCGCAATCTGGGCGCGGGCACGATCATCGGATCGGGCACGATCAGCAACAAGGGCGAGGATGGCGGTCCGGGCAAGCCGGTGGCCGAAGGCGGCGCGGGCTATTCGTGCATCGCCGAAATCCGCATGATCGAGACGATCTATGAAGGCGAGGCCAAGACCCGCTTCATGCGCGCAGGCGATACCGTGAAGGTCGAGATGCGCGATGCCGATAACCACTCGATCTTCGGCAGCATCGAGCAGACGGTGGTCGAGGCCTGATCAGGCCGGGGGAGCCGCGGCTCCCCCCACCCGTCTCTTAGAATCCGAGGCTTTCGGCCACGGCGTCGTTGACGATCTTGCCCTGGTGCACGTTGAGGCCGGGTGCGAGATAGGGATTTTCCTCGCACGCCTTGATCCCCTTGTTCGCCAGAGCGAGGCCGAACGGCAGGGTCGCATTGTTGAGCGCGTAGCTCGACGTGTGCGGGACCGCACCGGGCATGTTGGCGACACAGTAATGGATCACTTCGTCCACGATATAGGTCGGGTCTTCGTGCGTAGTCGGCTTGCTCGTTTCGAAGCAGCCGCCCTGGTCGATCGCGACATCGACCAGCACCGCGCGGTGCTTCATCAGGCCGAGCATGTCGCGGCTGACCAGCTTGGGTGCGCTCGCACCCGGGATCAGAACCGCGCCCACGACTACGTCGGCATCGGTGATCGCGTCCTCGATCGTGCCGACATTGGAATAGCGGGTGGTCGCGCGGCCCTGGAACATGTCGTCGAGTTCGCGAATGCGGGGCAGCGAACGGTCGAGGATCTCGACATTCGCGCCGAGGCCCACGGCCATGCGCGCCGCCTGCGTGCCGACCACGCCGCCGCCGATCACCACGACCTTGGCCGGAAGCACGCCGGGGACGCCGCCCATCAGGATGCCGCGCCCGCCATTGACCTTGTGGCTCGCCTGCGCGCTGGCCTCGATAGAAAGCCGTCCGGCGACCTCGCTCATCGGGGCGAGCAGCGGCAGTCCGCCGCTGGCATCGGTCACGGTTTCATAAGCGACCGCCGAAACGCCCGATTCCATCAGGCCGCGTGCCTGGTCGGGATCGGGAGCGAGGTGGAGATAGGTGAACAGGATCTGGCCTTCGCGCAGCTGCACCCACTCGTTTGGCTGCGGCTCCTTGACCTTCACGATCATCTCGGCGCGGGCGAAAACTTCCTCGGCGGTGTCGACGATTTCGGCACCGATCGCGCGATAATCGTCGTCGGTCTTGGAAATGCCCAGACCCGCGCCGCTCTCGACCACCACCTGGTGCCCCAGGGTGACATATTCGCGCGCCGCTTCGGGGGTGAGCCCGACGCGGTATTCGTGGTTCTTGATTTCCTTAGGGACGCCGACAAGCATGATTCTCTCCAATGGGGTAGTGCGCGCGCCCCTTACTCGCTCGGCAACAAAGTTTCAATTGCAACAAAGATCGTTGTCAGTCGGGGGGAAGGTCCAGCCTGCCATGGGAAGACAGGCGCGGCTTTCCTACCTAGATCGGGAACGGCATGGATCGATCCAGGCAAACGGCGCGAACGGGCGAAAAGTGTTGGAGACCTGTCAATTTCGACTTCAGGACTGAATTAGCCTGTTTTTCAAGATCTTGATAGCGATCCGAGCGCTCGGGCCCGTGTCAGCTTTGTCAACTTTGCAAGAATGTTTCGAGGAGAGTTTCGATGGTTTCCTACCCCCAGGTGAAAATGCGGATCGGCGGCGAATGGGTTGCCGATGGCGGTGAGGGAACGATGCCGGTCCACAACCCGGCAACCGAAGCGAAACTCGGAGACTGCCCGAAAGCCTCCGCCGAACAGCTAGACGCGGCGCTCGCGGCGGCGGACGAAGCCTTTGCCACATGGTCGCGCACGCCGGGGGCCGAACGCCATCGCATCATCTCGCGCGCTGCCCAGCTGCTGCGCGACAGGGCGGAAACCATCGCCCGGATCGTGACCCTCGAAATGGGCAAGCCGCACGCGCAGGCGCTGGGCGAGACCAAGGGCGCTGCCGACCTGATCGACTTCCTCGCCGAAGAAGCCAAGCGCCAGGGCGGGCGGCTGGTCCCGGTGCGCAGCCCCAACCTGCTGCAGCAGCGCGTGACGCAGGAGCCGATCGGCCCGGCCATGCTGTTCACCCCGTGGAACTTCCCGATCAACCTTCCGGCCAAGAAGCTTGCAGGCGCGCTTTCGGCGGGCTGTTCGTGCATCCTCAAGCCTGCCGAAACCACGCCCGCTTCGGCGCAGGCGCTGGTCGAGTGCTTTGTCGATGCGGGCATTCCCGAAGGCGCGATCAACATCGTCTATGGCGACCCGGCGATGATCTCGCAGCATCTCATTTCCGCGCCCGCGACCCGCAAGGTCAGCTTTACCGGCTCGACCGCGGTGGGGCGTGAACTGGGCGCGCTGGCGGCCAAGCACCTCAAGCGCTTCACCGCCGAGCTCGGCGGCCACGCCCCGGTGGTGATCGGCGAGAGCGCCGATTTCGAACGCACCGTCGCGGCCTGCGCGGGCACCAAGTTCCGCAATGCCGGGCAGGTCTGCGTCTCGCCCACCCGGTTCCTGGTCTCGCGCTCGATCTATGACAAGTTCGTCGAGGAATTCGCGCGCCGTTGCGAAAAGCTCAAGGTCGGCGATGCAAGCGTGGATGACAGCGTAGAGATGGGGCCGCTCGCCCATGCGGGCCGCGTCGCGGCGATGGCCGAGCTGATGGAATCGGTCGAGGAGGAGGCGAGCCTGGACATCCAGACCATGGTCGGCGCGAGCCCCGACGAGCGCGCGCGGTCGTCGCC
>JBFHIF010000247.1:0-3260 GCA_041596595.1 Erythrobacter sp.
CGCGGCGTGATCGAATGGATCGAGAAGGTCTCGCCCGTGCAACTGGTCGCCATCGGTATCGGCCACGACGTGACGCGCTATTACCGCCGCGCGGTGACGATCATGGATGTCGAGCAACTCGGCGGCACGATCATGGAACAGCTCGCCGAACTGTTCGAGGACGAGAAGGGGGTGAAACGGCGGTGAACGCGTCAAGGACCGTTTCCGAGGCCGTCGCCTCGCGCCGTTCGATTCGTCGGTTCACCGATCGCCCTGTCGATCGAACGCTTCTGACCCGCATTCTCGAAAAGGCTGCGCGCAGCCCTTCTGGCGGAAACACCCAGCCGTGGCACGGCATCGTGCTGACCGGCGAGCCGATGCAAAGGCTGTTCACCCGGATCGCCGAGGAATTTCCCAAGGGCCGCGCCGCGCACCAGCCCGAATACCACATCTATCCGCCCGAACTCGACGGGGCATACGAGGAACGCCGGTTCGGCGTGGGAGAGGCGCTTTACGCCGCGCTCGACATCAGCCGCGAGGAAAAGGGCAAGCGCCTGATGTGGTTTGCCGAGAATTTCCGCGCATTCGGCGCGCCGGTGTTGATGCTGGTCCACACGCCCAAATATATGGGGCCGCCGCAATGGTCCGATATCGGGATGTGGTTGCAGACGATCGGCCTGCTCGCGCGCGAGGAAGGGCTCGACACCTGCTTTCAGGAGGCCTGGGCGGTCTATTCCCCGCAGATCCGCGAAGTGGTCGATATCCCCGAGGATCACACCTTCTTCTGCGGTGTCGCGATCGGCTATCGCGACGAAGACGCGCCGGTGAACACTTTCGAAGTGCCGCGCGCCGATATCGCCGAGTGCATACGCTGGCAGGGTTGGGATTGACCTTGCAGGCCGGGCCAAGCAAAGCGCCGCCTCGATGACCGAAGCTTCTCCGCCCCAAACGCCCCTGCGCCTGTTCAATTCGCTCACCCGCGAGATCGAAACCTTCGAACCTGTCCATCCGGGCGAGGCGCGGGTCTATACCTGCGGGCCGACGGTCTACAACTATCCGCATATCGGCAACATGCGCGCCTATGTCTTCGCCGACATCCTCGGGCGGACATTGAGCTGGAAGCGCTACAAGCTCACCCACATCATCAATATCACCGATGTCGGTCATCTCACCGACGATGCCGATGCGGGCGAGGACAAGATGGAGAAGATGGCTGCCGAAAAGGCGCAGTCGATCTGGGACATCGCGCAGCATTACACCGAGGCTTTCTGGGCCGACGTGAAGGCGCTCAACATCCGCCAGCCCGCGAAATGGTCGGTCGCGACCGATTACATCGACGAGATGATCGCCTTTGCGAAGAGCATCGCGGACAAGCATTGCTACGAGATCGACAGCGGCCTCTATTTCGACGTCTCGACGGTCGAGGACTACGGGCGGCTGGCGCGCGCGATCACCGAGGAGGGCGAAGGCCGGATCGAAACGGTCGAAGGCAAGCGCAACGCTGCCGATTTCGCGATCTGGCGCAAGACGCCTGCGGGCGAGACGCGGCAGATGGAATGGGACAGCCCGTGGGGCAGGGGAGCGCCGGGCTGGCATCTCGAATGCTCGGTCATGGGCGAGAAGCTGCTCGGCTTTCCCTTCGACATCCATACCGGCGGGATCGATCACCGCGAGATCCATCACCCCAACGAGATCGCACAGAACCAGGCCTTTTGCGGTTGTGGCAACCTTTCTGACGCGACCAATTCGGGCGCGAAGATCTGGATGCACAACAATTTCCTCGTCGAGCGCAGCGGCAAGATGAGCAAGAGCGCGGGCGAGTTCCTCCGGCTGCAATTATTGATCGACAAGGGCTACCACCCGCTCGCTTACCGCATGATGTGCCTCCAGGCGCATTATCGCAGCGAGCTGGAGTTTTCGTGGGAGGGGCTGGAAGCGGCGCTGACGCGGCTCAAGCGCATGGTCATGGCGGTCGAAAGGATCGCGGACGCGCCTTCGGGCGGCGGCATGGAGCACCCCAAGTTCAAGCCTGCGCTCGACAAGTTTGCAGCCGCGATTTCGGATGATCTCAACACTTCGATCGCTCTCACCGCGCTGGAAGATGCGCTGGCGATGAAGAAGGTCGACCCCGCGACCAAGCGCGCGGTTGTCGAACATATGGATGGCGTCCTCGGTCTAGGCTTGCTTGACCTCACCCGCGCTGATCTTCGCATTCGGCCGAAGAACGCGACTACAACCGAGTCCGAGATTGAAGATGCACTGGCGCGCCGCAAGGAAGCGCGCGCAGCGAAGGATTTCGCCACGAGCGATGCGATCCGCGATGAGCTTGCCGCCAAGGGTGTCGAAGCGATGGACGGCGACCCGCTCGGCTGGGAGTGGAAACTCGCCTAGCTCTGCACGCGGTTGAGCCAGCAATTGATTGAAAAGCGGGCGTCGGCAAATCGGTCACCTGAGATAGCGATCGGCCTGACCTCGTGCGGAAGGAAGCTCGGGAACACGACTAGCCGATCATGCAACGGCTCGACGATCTCGTGGTCCCCACGCGGATCGAACACCGCCAGCTGCCCGCCTTCGAAACCGCGCGGCTGGCGAAAGAAATAGTAGACCGCGCTGATCAGTCGGACGCCGTCCTTGCGGTGCTCTCCTACCAAAGTGTCGCGGTGGCGACGGAAGAAATTGCCGTCACGGTGGACCGCGAGATCGATCTGCCCCCGCTTTTGCGGCCAGTCCTTCATCCCAGTGGCTTCGAGCAGGGCGGGCATCGCGGCATCGATAGCGCTGCGAAAGCGATCACGATGTGCGCTCCAGTCACCCCTGAAGGTCGATGAGCGACGCATATCTGGGTCTATCGCGCCGGATTGATAGCGCGCGATGCTCGAAGGTTCGAAGCCAGCCTCGTTGACCAGCACAAGATCAAGAAGTTCGCCAGCGGCCGACTCGTTAAGAAATCCGTCGAAAATCGCGAGTCCCTGCACCATCCGATGATCCTTGCGATTTGGCGATTCGGAGTGTCAAGTCTGTGGCAGGTAAAAGACAGGATACCGCATGACCATCCTCGCCATTTCAGGCCTCATAAGACCATTGCTCGAACCGCGGCTTCCCTCCGGCCTCGATGTCCGGTGGTTCATGACAGGAGAGGAAGCTCTCGAGGCGGTTCCCGATGCGGAAATCGGCTGGTTCGACATGTATGATCAGCAGGCCATGGCCGACACCTTGCGCGCGGCGACCAGTCTCAGGTGGCTCAACTCGATCTATGCCGGGCTCGATTTCCTACCGATGGA
>JBFHIF010000248.1:0-3260 GCA_041596595.1 Erythrobacter sp.
ACCATCAAGGCCGGCTGCTTGATCGCGCCGGTGCGCCGCCACAGGAAGAACGCCCCGGCCAGCAGCGCCAGAGCCGCCAGCATCACGATCGAGAGCACTAGGTCAGTCACGTTTCCTCCGGTCTTGCGCGCCCGCGCGTGTGATTCGGGGAACAAGCCCCTTGCGCGAACGCTGATAGCGAAAGACGCGCGACAAGAGGAGACGAGCGATGGGCATTTTCAGTTCGATCAAGAAAGCGATTTTCGGCGATGACAAGGATCTGAAGGACGACCGCCCCGCCCGGCCCGATGCCCAGCCGACCGCGACCTCCGGCCCGAAGACGGCCACCCCGATCAGCCAGGAGGAGGTCGAGCGCAGGATCGCCAACATCCCCGGCGCCGACAAGCTCAACTGGAAGACCTCGATCGTCGACCTGATGAAGCTGGTGAAGATCGATCCGAGCTACGAAAATCGCAAGGCACTCGCCCAGGAAATGGGCAACAGCGATTATTCGGGAAGCGCAGAGGATAATATCGCGCTCCACAAGGCGGTGATGCGGCGGATTGGCGAGAGCGGCGGCGTGGTTCCCGCCGATCTCAAGGATTGATGCTCGACTGATCGAAACGGGTTTGACAGCGCCCAAGCGTGCGGTGCAACCACCCGCCATGACAAACACACTCAACACATTGACTCGTCGCCAGGCTCTCGCCGGGCTTGGCGGCGTATCCACCCTCGCTTTGCTCCCCGGCTGCGCCGGCGCAGCCTACAACGCCGCAGCCCTGCCCGATGCCGCGCTATCGCCCGACGCGATGCTCGATCGCATCGCCTATGCCATGCTCGCGCATGAACCCGGACGCGCCACCGGGCTGGGCGTCGATACGGGCGAATACGCCGATTGGCGCGGCACGTTCGGCAAGACCGGGCCGGAAGGTCAGGCCGCCTATGCCGATACCTTGCGCGATCTGCTCGCCCGCGCGCGCGCCTATCCCAAGACCGGACTTACGGCTGACCAGCAGGTTGGTTTCGACGTGGTCGAAAGTGCCTTTTCCACCGCGCTCGACGGGATGGCGCTGCCCTATGGCGACGTCGCCGTGGGCAGCTGGCGCAACGCGCCCTATGTCGTGATCCAGAATGTCGGCGGCTATATCGACATGCCCCGCTTCTTCGGCGCGACCCAGCCCCTGCGCGATAGCCAAGATTTCGACTATTACCTCGGCCGCCTGGAAGAGGTCGACGCGGTGCTCGACGGCGAACTCGAACGGGTCAGGCAGGCGCGCAGCGTGGGCGTCATCCCGCCCGACTTCCTGCTCGACAAGACCATCGCCCAGATGGAAACCAACATCGCCGACGCCGCCGATCCGAACGGTGCCTATGTCGCGCCGCTCGCCGAATCGACAATCGCAGGGGCTGACGATGCCACGCGCAGCGCCCTGGCGATCGCGAGAGGCCAGATCGTCCCCGCGCTCCAGCGCCAGCTCGCGGAGCTCAAGGCCCAGCGCGCTCTAGCGAAGTCCGATCCCGGCATGTCGGCGCAGCCCCAGGGCGAGGAATGGTATAGCTGGGCGACCCGCGCCTCGACCACGACCTCGCTCAGCCCCGACGAGATCCACCGGCAAGGTCTGGAAGAACTCGCCGATCTGCACGGGCGGATGGACCCGATCCTCAAGGAAATCGGCTATACCAAGGGCAGCGTCGGCGAGCGGATGCAGGCTCTGTCCGACGATCCGCGCTACAAGTTTGCCGAGGGCGATCCGGGCCGCAAGGAAATCATGGATTTCATCTGGGATCGCTACAACTGGATCAAGGCGCAGATGCCGCGCGCCTTTACCCAGCTGGTCGATCCCAATTTCGAAGTGCGCCGCATCCCCATAAACGAGGAAGCCGGCGCGCCGGGTGCCTATGGCGGCGCGGGCAGCAAGGACGGCAAGATCCCGGGCCGGTTCTGGATCAACCTTCGCACCACCGATCTGCACCGCAAATACGATCTCGCCGACCTGACCTATCACGAAGCCATTCCCGGCCATGTGTGGGAAGGCGAATATTCGAACCGTTTGCCGCTGATCCGCTCGATCCTCGCTTTCGGTGCCTTTTCCGAAGGCTGGGCGCTTTACGGCGAACAGCTTGCCGACGAACTGGGCGCCTATGACGACTTCAAGGTCGGGCGGCTCGGCTATCTGCAAAGCCTCGCCTTCCGCGCCTGCCGCCTGGTGGTCGATACCGGCCTCCATTCCAAGCGCTGGAGCCGTCAGCAGGCGCGCCAGTTCTTCATCGAGCGCAACGGATCGAAGGAAGAGGAAGTGGCGAGCGAGGTCGATCGCTATTGCAGCTGGCCAGGCCAGGCCTGCAGCTACAAGATCGGCCATTCCGAGATCGTCCGCCAGCGCGGCCGCGCGCAGGCCGAACTGGGCAATTCCTACGGTTTCAGGGAATTCAACACCGCTGTAATCCTGGGTGGAAACGCGCCGCTCGATGTCGTCGACAAGACCGTGTCACGCTACATCGCGAAGGCACGCGGCTAGTGGCCAGGGAGCGCGCGCGATAGAACATTTCGGAGATGACCTCGAGACGATGCGGCGCGTGCCGCTCGCCGACGAGCACGTCGCTGCGATCTGCGAGATCGGCGAGGAACGGTCCTATGCGGCGGGCGAGATGGTGGCCGAGGCGGGCGATCCGATGGACACCTTCGTCTATCTGATCGACGGCGAGATCGAGGTCATCGACCCGCATAGCGGGGAGCGCGCGGTGGATGCGACGCTCGGACCAACCCAGTTCATGGGAGAGATCGGCTTTCTCAACCGTGGCACCTGGTTCCTCGGGATGCGGGCGGCGAAGGATACCCGCGTCGTCGAGGCCCCGCGCGAGGCCATGCTCGAGCTGATGAGCCGCGTCCCGGAATTGTCCGATCACGTGATCACCGTGTTCGCCGCGCGTCGCCGCCGCCAATACGAGGCGCACAATTCGGGGATCAAGCTGATCGGAGCCGACCGCGATTCCGATGTCCAGGCGGTCGAACGCTTCCTCTCGCGCAACCGCATCCCGTTCGAGAGCTACGACATGGATGAAAAGGACGAAGAGACCGTGCGGGTCTGCGAGCTCTCGGGCAACGAACCCGCTGTGATCCTCGGCAAGGACCGCACGCTCGACGATCCCACCCCGCGCAAGATCGCGCGCTATCTCGGTCTCGATCTCGATATCTGCTCGCAGCGCAGTTTCGACCTGCTGATCGTCGGCGGGGGCCCCGCGGGCGTCGCCGCCGCGGTTTATGCCGGGTCCGAGGGGCT
>JBFHIF010000249.1:0-3256 GCA_041596595.1 Erythrobacter sp.
CGGACTCGATCGCACCCCGCTCGAGGGTGAAAGCCACCGTCCCGATTGCTGCGGGGTGATCGTGGGCGATGGGTATGATGCGGAAATCCTGCGCCACGCACCGCTCGATCCGCTCGCGCCTGCGCGGCGCAAGGTCCAGGTCGAAAGGCTCGCGCGGATTGCGATGCGTCGGCACGCGACCTTGCTCGATCCCAATTGCGGCGATCCGGTGCGCGCCGGGTAGAGAGCCTCGCGCGGGGCTGTCGCGCGGCTCCGGCCTGAGGCATAAGGCGCGGGTGATGCTTTCTGCCGCCTACCCTCCGCTGCTCGCTCTCGCTCTGGCCGCGCTCGTTACCTCGGCGATCGTCGCTGTGCGATATTTCGCCAGTTCGGGGCTGTTCGCGTGGCTGACGGGCAAGGTGCGCCCGGGCCTTTATGCCGGTCGCCGCGAGCAGATCCTGCGCGAAATCCGCTATTCGCTGGTCGCCGCCGCGATCTATGGCGTGCCCGCAGGGGCGGTTCTGTGGGCGTGGAACAGCCGGGGTGCCACGCTGATCTACACCGATCCCGCGGCCTATCCGCTGTGGTATCTCCCGGTCTCTCTGCTCGTTTACCTGCTCGCGCAGGATAGCTGGTTCTACTGGACCCACCGCGCAATGCACGCGCCCCGCCTGTTCAAGCTGATGCACAAGGTCCACCACGACAGCCGCCCGCCGACCGCGTGGACCGCGATGAGTTTCCATCCGATCGAATCGCTCACCGGCGCGGTGCTGGTCCCGGTTCTGGTGTTTCTCGTTCCCGTCCATGTCGCGGTTCTCGGCCTCGTCCTGGCAATCGCGACGGTGATGGGAGTGACCAATCACATGGGCTGGGAGATGTTTCCGCGCAGCCTCGTTCATTCGCGGTTGGGCGGGTGGGTGATAACCGCAAGCCATCACGAGCGGCACCACGAGGATTACCAATGCAATTTCGGCCTGTATTTCCGCCTCTGGGACAGGGTGTGCGGGACCGATCGCGGACTGTCGCGGCGGATCGTCGAAGGCCGCGCCGAGGCGAGGGCTCCGGCATGAACCATCTGCTCGCGCTGGCGCTCGCGGTCGTGACGCTGGCCGTGTCCGCTTCGGCGAGTTCGCCCGCCGCTTCGAACGTGACGGTCGAGATCACCGACCTGCGCTCCGACAAGGGGGTGGTGCGCGCCTGCATGACGACCCGCGCCGACATCTTTCCCAAGTGCCGCGAGGATCCCAAGGCCCATCGCAAGGTGGTTCCCGCAGGACAGGCCTCGACGATCACCTTTGTCGGGGTTGCGCCCGGGGCCTATGCGATCGCGCTGCTGCATGACGAGAACAATAACGGCAAGGCCGACCGCGCGCTGGGCATGATGCCCAAGGAGGGGTTCGGGTTTTCGCGCGATGCAAAGGTCCGCATGGCACCGCCGCGCTTCGAGGACGCGGTGTTCGATCACGGCGCGAAACCGCAGACCCTCACCATCAAGATGCGCTATCTTCTCTGATCCCGCGCCCGCCGCGTTCGAAAACCCTTAACCGGATTTTTACCACGGATCGCCAAAGTCCGAGGCTCGCGAACGTCAAGGAAAGGGCGAAACCGGGTCATGGACAATCTGCGCGGCACATTCGATTCCGACTCTGTCGGCGAAGGCCAGGACTGGGACGAGCTCGATGACGAGGATAGCGGCTTCGAATCGCCGCCGCTCGCGATCGGTCAGGACGAACGCCGGATGCAGGTGCGCGCCTACAATCACTGGGCGAGCCTGCTGGGCGATCGAACCTATCCCTCGATCGAGGACCTCGAACCGCACAATCTCGACGATTTCGGCCCCCATTCGGTCCTGCTCGATTTCTCGGTCGGGATCGAGGATCCCGCGGTCCAGTTCATCGGCGATCGGCTCGGCGAGGAATGCGGGGCGACCGACACGATCGAAAAGCTTTCCGACGTTCCGCCGCGCTCGTTGCTGAGCCGGATCACCGATCACTACATGCAGATTCTCGCCAACGAGGCGCCGATCGGGTTCGAAGCCGAATTCGTCAACCTGCAGGGCGTCGCGATCCTGTATCGCGGGATCCTGCTGCCGTTTTCGAGCAATGACGAGACGATCGACTTCATTTACGGGGTGATCAACTGGAAGGAAATCGCCGACCAGGTCTCGAGCGACGAATTGCTGCTCGAAATCGACCAGGCGCTCGAAAGCGAGGAACCGGTCGACGAGGAAGACGAACCGCACAAGCACCATGCCGATCCGGTCACCGAGTGGGCCGATTCGCCGCCTTGCGAGGACGAATGCGAAACCGCGGAATCGAATGACGTCGGTCCGGTCGCGGAACTGGACGGCGACCCGCTCGCTGCGCCGGTGTTCGGCGCGCAAAACGACGATGCCGATGACGTCGAGGACGAGACGAACATCGCGGCCTTCGATCCCGGATATGACAGCCCGATCGATGGCGACGACCTGCCGCTGCCCGATTTCGGCCAATATGCTCTCGATGATCCCGAGGAAGAGGAAGACGAGGAGTCGGACGACGCCGGCTACAGCTTTGCCTCGCTCTCGGACTATCTCGAGCCGCCGACCAAGAAAGTGGTCGATCTCGATGCCGACCGCTTCGATCCGGGCGAATACCAACCCGAATATGGCGAAGGTGAAGAAGGTCCCAGCTTCGGTGACAGCGAAAGCGATGCGCTCTCGCCGGTCGATCCGTTGGAGGCCGAGGCGTTCGGCGCTTACGCGTTCGACGAAGATGGGTGGGAGACGCTCGAGGGCGAAGACGAGCCGGTTGCCGAGGATGACCACGTGTCTCGCGTCGATCCGGTCGAGCCCGAACTCGCCGAACAGCCCGAACCCGCTGACGAGATCGCTCTCGACGCCGATGACGCAGAAGTCGCTGATAACGCTGACGTCGCTCATAACGCTGACGTCGCCGATGACGTCGAAGTCGCCAATGTCGCCGAAGATGCAGATGACGCGGAAGTCGCTGATGACACCGAAGTCGCATTCGAAGACGAAGGGGACGATAACGAGACGGTCGACGAGCAGGACGAGGATGCCGAGGCGCGCGACATCGTCGATCTCGCCGAATTCACCCAGATCCCGGACGCTCCGTCGCTCGAAAACGATTTCACCGCTTACGATCTGGCCGAGGCCGAGCCCGAGGCCTATGCCGAACTGCTCGAGGATAACGGCCTCGTGGTCCAGGACCGCGCGCCGATGACCCCGGTGGTCAAGCTGGTTTTCGGCAGCGATTACGACAAGACGCGGATCACC
>JBFHIF010000250.1:0-3254 GCA_041596595.1 Erythrobacter sp.
ACCGCGGGCACGTCCTTCAGCGCGAGGCATGCGGCCTTGGCGAAGAAGCCCATGAAGCCCAATCGGATGTCGTGCTTCTTGGCGAACAGGTCCTTGTACTTGGTGCGAGCCTCGATGACCGCCGACATGTCGCAATCGTTGAAGGTCGTCAGCAGCGCAGCGTTGTCCTGCGCGCCCTTCAATCGCTTGGCAATTGTCTGGCGCATCCGGGTCATCTTGACCCGTTCCTCGTTGCGCGATCCTGCACCGCTCGCGGAGGCGGGCGCGGGGGAGGGAGCCGGAGACGCAGACGGCGCAGGCGCAGGGCCTTCGCTCTTGGCCTTGGCCGCGGCGAGCACGTCTTCCTTGGTCAGCCGGCCGTCCTTGCCGCTCCCCTTGATGGTCGAAGGGTCGACCCCGTGCTCGAGCACGGCCCGGCGCACTGCGGGGGAGAGCGTCTGCGAGGCGTCGAGAGCGACGGTGTCCTTGCCCGACCGCTCCTGCTGCTTGCCCTGTTCGGCTTCCTGTTCCTTGCGGCCCGCTTCCTCGCCCTTTGCGGCAGGAGCGGCGCCTTCCTCGATCGTCGCGATCACCGCGCCGACCTCGACGGTTTCGCCGACCGATGCGCGGTGTTCCTTGAGAACGCCTGCGACCGGGCTGGGCACGTCGACCGCGACTTTGTCGGTTTCGAGGCTGGCGATCGGCTCGTCAGCGGCGACCGCGTCGCCGGGCTGCTTGAGCCATTCTCCGATGGTTCCCTCGGTAACCGATTCGCCGAGTGCTGGGACGGTGATTTCAGTGGCCATATCTTGGTTTCCTTCAGGCCTTCTTGCGATTGGACTTGAGTTCGTGGCTCTTGCCGCGTTCCGACAGGCCTAGTGCGATGCTGATGAGGCCTTCCTGCTGGGCCTGGTGGCGCTTTGCGAGGCCGGTCGCAGGGGATGCGGCGGCTTCGCGTCCGGCATAGATCGGACGCATCCCCTCATGGCCGGAAGCGGTGAGCGCTGCCTCGATCCGGCTTTCGACGAAGAACCACGCGCCGTTATTGCTCGGCTCTTCCTGGCACCACACGACCTTCTCGAGGTTCTTCATCCGTGCGAGGCGAGTGGCGAGCGCTTCGCCGGGGAAGGGGTAGAGTTGTTCGATGCGGACGATCGAGGTGTCCTCGATCCCTTCCTCGTCGCGCTTCTCGATCAGGTCATAGGCGATCTTGCCGCTGCACAGCACGAGTCGCCTGATCTTCTCGTCGGGGATGTCCTTCAAATCGGACTTGATCCGCATGAAGTGATGATCGCCGAGGAACTCCTCGCGGGTGCTTTTCGCCGTCGGATGGCGCAGCAGCGACTTGGGAGTCATGATCACCAGCGGCTTGCGGAAGGGCCGCAGCATCTGCCGGCGAAGCACGTGGAAATAGTTCGCCGGGGTGGTGATGTTGCAGACCTGGAGATTGTCGTTCGCGCACAATTGCAGGAAGCGTTCGAGCCGCGCCGAGGAATGCTCGGGACCCTGGCCCTCGTAACCGTGCGGAAGGAGCAAGACGAGCCCGTTCGCGCGCAGCCACTTGACCTCGCCGCTAGCGATGAACTGGTCGATCATGATCTGCGCGCCGTTGGCGAAATCGCCAAATTGCGCTTCCCACAGGACCAGTGTCTTGGGATCGGCCATTGCGAACCCGTATTCGAAGCCGAGCACGCCATATTCGGAAAGCGTGCTGTCATAGACCTCGAACTTGCCGTGCGGCAGCGTCGAGAGCGGGATGTATTTGTGTTCGTCCTTCTGATCGACCCACACCGCGTGGCGCTGCGAGAAGGTGCCGCGCCCGCTGTCCTGGCCCGACAGGCGCACGCCGTAGCCTTCCATCACGAGGCTGCCGAAAGCGAGCGCCTCGGCGGTGGCCCAGTCGAACCCTTCGCCGGACTTGAACATCTCGCCCTTGGCGGCGAGCACACGGCCCAGGGTATTATGAATGTTCACCTTTTCGGGAACTTCGGTCAGCACCCGGCCGAGCGAATCGAACATCTTGGGTTCGATCGCGGTCTCGACATTCCGGCGTGCGGTCTCGTCGTCCACCGGCTTGTTGAGACCCGCCCAGCGGCCCCCGAACCAGTCCGCCCGGTTGGCCTCGTAGCTCTTGGCGGCTTCGAATTCCTCGTCGAGTTCGGCGACGAAATCCGCCGCGACCTGTTCGCGATAGCCTTCGTCGATCACGCCTTCTTCGATCAGGCGCTCGGCATAGATCTGCGAGACCTTGGGGTGCTTGCGGATGATGTCATACATCAGCGGCTGGGTGAACTTGGGCTCGTCACCTTCGTTGTGGCCGAACCGGCGATAGCACCACATGTCGATCACCACGTCGCGGCCGAACCTCTGGCGGTATTCGATCGCGATCTTGCAGGCGAAGGTTACCGCCTCGGGATCGTCGCCGTTGACGTGGAGGATCGGCGCCATGACGCCCTTGGCGACATCGCTGGGATAGGGCGATGACCGTGCGAATTTGGGCGAGGTCGTGAAGCCGATCTGGTTGTTGATGATGAAGTGCAGGCAGCCGCCGGTGTCGTAACCCGGCACGCCCGAGAGCGAGAGGCTTTCCCACACCACGCCCTGACCTGCGAACGCGGCATCGCCGTGGATCAGCACGGGCAGCACCTGTTCGTGCTTCTTCAGATCGTCGCGGATCGCCTGCTGTGCGCGGGTCTTGCCGAGAACCACCGGGTTCACCGCTTCGAGATGACTCGGATTGGGCACGAGGCTCATGTGAACCTGGATCTCGTCGAACGAGCGATCGGTGCTGGTGCCGAGGTGATACTTGACGTCGCCCGAGCCGCCGACATCCTCTGGACTGGCCGAACCGCCCGAAAATTCGTGGAAGATCACCCGGTAAGGTTTCGCCATCACGTTCGCGAGCACGTTCAGCCGGCCACGATGCGCCATGCCGTAGATGATCTCGCGCACGCCCATGCTTCCGCCGTGCTTGATCACCGCTTCGAGCGCGGGGATCATGGATTCGCCGCCGTCGAGGCCAAACCTCTTGGTCCCGACATATTTCTTGCCGAGGAACTCCTCGTATTGCTCGCCGCGCAGAACGGCGGCGAGAATCGCCTTCTTTCCTTCGTCGGTGAACTGGATCGTCTCGCCGGGGCTTTCGAACTTGTCCTGCAGGAAGCGCCGCTCCTCGGTGTCGGCGATATGCATGTATTCGAGGCCGACCTTGCCGCAATAGGTTGCGCGCAGACGGTCGAGCAGTTCGCCCACGGTCGTCCATTCGAGACCGAGGA
>JBFHIF010000251.1:0-3205 GCA_041596595.1 Erythrobacter sp.
CGATACGCCCGAAGCCGCGCTGGTGACCCGCAAGGATCCGATGGAATTCGCCCGGCGCTGGCGATTTTATGCGGATAGCGGCGCGGATGTCTTTGCCAGCGACGCGCAATCGCACCAATGACGCGCGCGATGAAACAGGTCGAGATTTTCACTGACGGCGCGTGCAAGGGCAATCCGGGACCGGGCGGCTGGGGCGCGCTGCTGCGGATCGGGCGGCATGAAAAGGAACTGTCTGGGGCCGAGCCCGAGACCACCAACAACCGGATGGAAATGCAGGCGGTGATATCGGCGCTGTCAGCACTGACCGAGCCGTGCCGGGTCGAACTTTATTCGGACAGCAAATATGTCATCGACGGCATCACCAAGTGGGTCGATGGCTGGCAGAAGCGCGGCTGGACGACCGCGAGCAAGAAGCCGGTCCGCAATGCCGATCTGTGGCACGACCTGATCGAGGCGGTCGCGCGCCACAAGGTGTCCTGGCACTGGGTAAGGGGCCATTCGGGCCACCCGGAAAACGAGCGGGTCGATCAGCTGGCGAGCGATGAGGCCGCGCGTATCGCGGCCGCCGCCGGACGCGGCTAAACCCCATTTCCCCACGCGCGAGGGGCGCACCGCCTGTCGCGGCGATGCGCCTTGATCCTTCGCGCCAGCGGTTCGGATCGTGCCTAGCTGTTGTCTTCGATCGGGGCGCCCGGGCCGTTCTTCTGGATCGATTCGATAGCATTCTTGGCCGAGGTCTTGCTGGAATAGCCTTCGGTGGTGAACATTACCTCTGAATTGTATTTGAAGCGGACCCGGAACTCGCCCTTCTTGTCCTTCCAGATTTCGAACTTGTGCGCCAAGATAGATCTCCCGTCATGCGGTGTGCGACGGATGCGATCCTTACCTCTCGAAAGCCGGTTGACCAGAGCCGCGCCACGCTGCGCTAGCGCAGGCGTGCGGGCGAATAGGCCGACGGGTCAATACCGGCGGTCAGATCGTCGGGCTCGTGGCCGAGGAACTGCTGCGCGGCGAGCCGGGCGGCGGCGGGCGCGGTCTGGATGCCGAAACCGCCCTGCCCTGCAAACCACAGGAACCCCTCCATCTCAGGGTCAGCGCCGTAGACCGGCAGCCGGTCGGGAGCAAAGCTCCGCAGCCCGGCCCAGCGCCGTTCGACCGCCTCGATCCGCCATGTGGTGACCTCGAGGAAGCGATCGATCACCGTCGCGACATCGATCTCCTCGGGCGCGGCGTCGCAGGCCTCGGTCGGTATCTCGTCATGCGGGCTGAGCCACAAACGCCCTGCGTCGGGCTTGAAATAGAACTGCCCGTCAATGTCGAGAACCAGCGGCTGGTCGGCGGCCACCGGCGGATCGACCCGCAGTTGCACGACGGTGCGGCGCTTGGGCTCGATGCCGAGCGCACGCACCCCCGCAAGCCGCGCGACATGGTCCGCCCACGCCCCGGCGGCGTTGACCACTTGCCGGGCCCGGAACACATCGCCGCGCTCGGTCGCGATCGTCCATTCCTGCTCGCCGCGATCGAGCCGGTTCACCCGGGCGCGACATTCCAGCTGCGCCCCCGCCTGATTTAGCGCCTTGAGATAATGCTGATGCAACCCGGCCACATCGATATCGGCGCAGGCCGGTTCCCAGATCGCATGACGCCATTCGTCAGCGAGGCGCGGAAGCCGTTGCTCGAGCCCGGCACGGTCGAGCCGCTCGATCGCTACGCCTGTTCCATCGAAGGTCTCGATAAACGCCTCGATCTGCGCCCGCTCCGTCTCGCGCCCGATATAGAGCGCACCGCGCGGGGTCAGGAAACCATGTTCGCGAAGAAACCGGCCCGATGCGAGCGTCAGCGGGACCACTCCGGGGCCGCCATAACATTCCTCCCAGAACGCCGCCGAACGCCCGGTCGAATGGTAACCGGGCGTGTATTCGCCCTCGAGGACGAGCACGCTGGCATGGGGGGCGAGTTCGGCGGCAATGCTCGCGCCCGCGATCCCCGCGCCGATCACCGCGTAATCGAAAACCTGTTCGCTCATCAGTCTGCGTGGGGCGGCGGCGCGTGAGAATTGAGGAAATCGGCGATGGCCGCCATGGCCCGGTCCCGCACCGGGTCGATTTCGCGCAGGATTTCGTGCGCTGCCTCGGGTCCGAACTCGTACATTTCGCCCTTGGGCAGGCGCTCAGCGGCGCGAACATTGGCGGCATGGCTGACGAGCCGATCGGCGCGGGTCGAAACGATCAGCACCGGCACTTCGATAGCCTCGAGTGCGCCCGGTTCCTCGAGCGCACGCCACGAGGCATAGGCGCGTTCGACCCAGCGCCAGCTTGCCGGCCCCATCACCAGTTCGGGCCTCGCATCGCGCCAGTATTGTTCGTCTTCGTAACGGTCCTCGTCATGGGTCAGCAGGGCGGCGCGGCCGATCGGCAATTCGCCCGGTTTCTCGCTCCATTTCCAGGCCTGGCGCGCCGGGTCGCCGACCCGCACCATCAGCTTGGCAACCCCGTGCGCAAGGCCGAGCGGCAAGGGCGGACCCGCCATCCCGATCATCGGTGCGCTCATGAAGACCGCGTCGGGCGCGATCCGCCTGTCGGCAAGCGCACGCATGGCGATATGACCGCCCATCGAATGCGCGCCCATGACGTGCGGCCCCGGGGTTTCCTTCACCCAAATTTCCCAGAAATGCGCGAGGTCGTCGACCCACACGCCGAAATCCTCGATATGTCCGGTGACATCGTCCTTGCCGAGCCGCCCGCTTCCCGCCTGCCCGCGCCAGTCGGCGGCGGTCACGCGCCAGCCGGCGCGGTGCCATTGCTCGAGGCTCTCGAGGTATTTTTCGTAATTGTCCCCGCGCCCGGGGAGAAACAGGATCGAACCGCGCGGACGATCAGCGTTGCCGGGCCAGTCGATCCGGCGCAGCGTGTGCCCGTCGGCGGCTGTCCACGTGCCTTCTCTTGCATGAGGCGGGATCGTGCGGCGATCGATGGAGGACCGGTCGGTGTCGTTCAATGGCTGATCTGACCCTTTAGACGTGGTTACTATTTGGTAAGCCCTCGCCTGTAGCACAGCATGAGAAGTGACCTGGCGGACAGTTCGCCGGGCAGCCTTCGCGGGGGCTTTTTGATGCTGACGACCTACATCCACTACGGCCTGCTCGCCGGCTTGGCAATTGCGCTGGTTATCGCCGCGTTTACCGATATTCGCAGCCGCCAGATCA
>JBFHIF010000252.1:0-3182 GCA_041596595.1 Erythrobacter sp.
GCTTCGCCCGGCGACCCGGCTTGTGCATGGTGGGCGACGCCGCGAATGGACCGGGCCTGTGGTCAACCAGCCGATCTGGCGCGCATCCACGCACCTTTACGAACGCGATTCCGACCGCGTAGACGCGGGCAAGCTGAACGAGGACGGCCGGTTTTTCTACGGGCGTCGCGGTGCACCGACCCAATGGTCGCTGGCCGAAGCGCTGACTCAGATCGAACCCGGCGCAGAAGGCACCGTGCTTTATCCCAGTGGCGTGGCGGCGATCGCCGGCTGCCTTCTTGCGGTGCTGCGGCCCGGCGACAGGCTGCTGATGACCGACAACGCCTATGATCCTTCGCGCAGCATGGCGACCGGCCTGCTGAAACGGCTCGGGATCACGACCTCGTTCTTCGACCCGCTCGACCTCTCGGCTTACGAGGCGATGTTCACAGAGCCGGTGCGAGCTGTCTGGCTCGAAAGTCCCGGCAGCCTCACCATGGAGGTCTGCGACGTGCCGGCTCTCGCGACAATCGCGCGCGAACACGGCGCGGTGAGCCTGATCGACAACACCTGGGCAAGCCCGCTGGGGTTCGCCGCTCTCGACCATGGCTGCGACATCACGATGATGAGCCTTTCGAAGCATGTCGGCGGGCATTCCGACCTGATGATGGGCAGCGCGAGCGCGGGCAAACGCTGGTATCGATCGCTGCGGCACACCGCGCAGGAACTGGGCCACGTCGTCTCTCCCGACGATGCCGCGCTGGCCGCCCGGGGCCTCAGGACAATGGCCGTCCGGCTCGAGAAATCGACCGCGAGCGCGGTGCGGATCGCGGCCTGGCTGAAGGGTCATGACCGGGTTTCTGAAGTGCTCTGCCCGCTGATCGAGAGCGATCCCGGCCACCAATTATGGCGCCGCGATTTCACCGGGGGTTGCGGATTGTTTTCCTTTGTCCTCGACAGCGACGACCCGCGCTCGGCCGCGCGCGTCGCCGACGCGCTGAACCTGTTCGGGATCGGTTACAGCTGGGGCGGATACGAAAGCCTCGTCCTGCCGATCGCACCACATACGCACCGCAGCGTGATGGGCTCGCCCACCAAGGGCGAGGGGCAGACTGGCGCACGGCCCGCGCTTCGCCTATCGATTGGGCTCGAAGATCCCGAAGACCTCATCGAAGACCTCGAACGGGCGCTCGGCCAGATGGAACAACCATGACCGCACCTGCCAGCCTTCCTGCCGATGTGACCGAAACCGTCGAGCCGGCCGCGGCCAGCACTCCGGCAGATCCCGGGGCTACGCCTGCACCTGAGCCGTCGCCAACCCCGACCGAACCTGTCGACGTGGTCGAAACCTCTGACCAGCTTGTTCGCGATGTCACCGACAAGAACGAAACCTTGGGAAGCCTTCTGGGGTCTCTAGACGAGATCGCGCTGGAGACCGCCACGTTCCGTATCTCGGTGCTCGACGCGCTGATCGTAGGCGGCGCGATCCTGATCGTCATCACGGTCGCATGGCTTCTCACCCGGACGCTTCGCGGTCTGATCAAGCGTGCCGATCACCTTGACGGCGCGCAGCAGCTGGTCACCGAAAAGATCGTGACGATCGTCATCTGGGGCGCGGCGTTCTTCATCGGCATCGACCTTATCGGCGTCGATCTCACCGCTCTCGCTTTCTTCGGCGGTGCCTTCGGTCTCGCGATCGGTTTCGGCCTCCAGAAGACCTTCGGTAACCTCATCGCCGGGATTATCCTGCTGCTCGACAAGTCGATCAAGCCGGGCGACGTGATCGCGGTGGCCGACATGGCGGGCAACGAGACCTTCGGCCAGATCCGCAAGATCGGTATCCGCGCGGTATCGGTCACCACCCGTGACCAGCGCGAATACCTGATTCCCAACGAGAACCTGATGATCAACCAGGTCGAGAACTGGTCCTATTCCTCGCGCCAGGTGCGGATGCAAGTGCCCGTCGGCGTCAGCTACGGGGCGGACATGAAACTCGCCGAAGAGCTGATGCTCGAGGCAGCCAAATCCGCAAAGCGCGTGCTCAAGAAACCCGCGCCGAGCGTGTGGATGAGCGAATACGGGGATAGTTCGGTCAACTTCGTGATCCATTGCTGGATCGTCGATCCCGAGGAAGGGGTCGGCAATGTCCGCAGCGAAGTGCTCAAGAAGCTGTGGTGGCTGTTCAAGGAAAACGACATCGAGATCCCGTTCCCGCAGCGCGACATCAACCTGCGCGACAACGACCAGATGCGTGCGCTGATCGACGCGCTGGCACAGCACAAGGCCTCGCCCGGCCAACAGGCCTGATGGCTTGCCGATAGCTTTGCTTGCGCGAGGCAAATCCATTCTCGCTGGCGCGTCGATGGGTGCCGGGTCATTTCAGGCCGCATGGAAAATGCACCCACTGTCCATCTCGTAGGCGCAGGGCCAGGCGATCCCGACCTGCTGACATTGCGCGCAGCCCGCCTGATCGGAGCAGCCGACATCCTCGTGCACGACGGGCTGGTGAGCGGAGACATCCTCGCTCTCGCCCACAGCGATGCGCGGCTCGTATCGGTCGCCAAGCGCCGTTCGCACCACACGGTGCCGCAGCAGGATATCAACGCGCTGCTGATCCGCGAGGCCAAGGCCGGGCGGATGGTGGTCCGCCTGAAAGGGGGCGATCCCTTGATCTTCGGGCGGGGCGGCGAGGAGGCCGAGGCGCTGGCGCAAGCGGGCGTCGCGGCGGAAATCGTCCCCGGCATTTCTGCCGCCAACGGCGCGGCGGCTGCGGCGCAGATCGCTCTCACCCACCGCGACGCAGCGAGCATCGTCAGCTTCGTCGCCGGACAGTGCAAGGGGTTGAGCGAGCAGGACTGGTCGGGCCTTGCCGGAAAAGGGCGCACCCTGGTTATCTACATGGGGGTCAAGACCGCCCCGCATATCGCCGAAAAACTGATCGAGGACGGGCTTGCGCCTGAAATGCCGGTCGCGGTGATCGAGAACGCTGCACGGCCCGGTATGCGGGTTGTTCGCGGGCTGCTTGCCGGACTGTCCGACCTGGTCAGCCAACACGCGATCCGAAGCCCGGCGCTGATCGTGATCGGCGAAGTCACCGCGCGCGGTGATCACGCCCTTGCCCGGTTTGCCCGCGAGGCGGCGCAATGAAGATTCTGACCGGAAACGACCTCAAGACCGGGGCGGTGATGTGGTGGGACGGCGCA
>JBFHIF010000253.1:0-3178 GCA_041596595.1 Erythrobacter sp.
GGCGCGGGCGACGAGCGCGCATTCCTCGAGGCGTTCTACGCTCAACTGCGCGCAAAGCTCGAAGGAGACCTGCGGGTCGGCAAGCGCAAGGCGGACAAGCAGTCATGACCCGAGATGCAATCAGCCGGGACGGTCTGGAAAACGAAGACGTGCGCGATCTGCTCAGGTTGCATCTCGAGGAAATGCACCGATGGTCACCGGCGTGCAGCGTTCACGCCATGCCGGTCGAACGGCTGCGTGAAGGCGACGTGGCATTTTTCACGGTGCGCGATGGCAGGGCGCTGGCAGCGGTGGGGGCGCTCAAACATCTCGATTCCGAGCGCGGCGAACTGAAGTCGATGCGGGCTGCGCCGCGATATCGCGGAAAAGGTGCGGGCGAAGCGCTTCTCGTCCATCTGATCGCCATGGCCAGAGCGCGCGGCTACCGCTGGATCGGCCTGGAAACCGGCCGCCCTGAGCCGTTTGTGCCGGCGATCAGGCTGTACGAGAAATACGGATTTGCCGAATGCCCGCCCTTCGGCGATTATCTCAGCGACGAATTCAGCCTGTGCATGGAGAAATGGCTGTGAGCATCGACCGGCGCGTCTTTCTCGGCGGATCGCTCGCGCTCGGCGCATCGGCCTGCATCCCTCCTGTTGGCGGCACGATCGGGCGGCTCGAATCGCAATTGCGGATCATCGAAGCGGTGACCGGCGGAACGCTGGGCGTAGCCGTGCTCGACACTGGCAGTGGACTGGAATTCGGGATTAACCGCAATACCCGCTTCGGCCTGCTTTCGACATTCAAGACCACGCTCGCGGCGATGGTGCTGGCGGGAAAGGAGGCGGGCACCCTCGAAGCTGACCAGCATGTCCGCTGGCGCGAAAGCGATCTCGTCACCTATTCCCCCTTCACCCGCGAACGGCTCGCCCAAGGCGGAAGCCTTCTCGAACTGGCCGAAGCCGCGCAGAAGCTGTCCGATAATTCGGCCGCGAATATCCTCCTGCGCGAACTCGGCGGACCGCCAGCGGTGACCCGGTTCTGGCGAGCCATCGGCGACGATACGAGCCGGCTCGACCGGACCGAGACCGCGCTCAACAACGTGCCGCTCGGCGAGATCCGCGACACCACTACACCTGAAGCGATGGCGCGCACGCTGTCCCGCCTGATTTATGGCGACACCATGCCCGAGAGGGCACGACGCATTTTGCGAGACTGGATGACGGCCACCGAGACCGGGTTGAAACGCGTGAGGGCCGGTCTGCCGCGGCTGTGGGTTGCGGGTGACAAGACCGGGACGTCGCTATGGCCGGGTATGGGGAGCCTCTACGCCGATGTCGGGTTCGTCGAACCCGCAAATGGCGCACCGATCGTTTTTGCCGCATATCTTCGCGCTGCCGAAGCCCACGAAAGGATCGATGTCGAGTCCCAAACCGCGCTCGCGAGGGTGGGCGCGGTGATTGCCGATTATGTTCGTGAGCGCGGAGTGCTGATGGCCTAGCTCGGCGCCTATTCGCCCTTGAAAATCGCGACTTCGCTGACCCCCGCGCTGGTAGCGCGCCCGCGATACATTCCGGGCGTGTTGAAGCTGTAGAGAGCGTGTCCCTCCGGCGTCACGAGGATCACCCCGCCATCGCCGCCGAGCTCCGCGACTTCCTGCATGACGCTGTCGGTTTCTTCCTGCGCGGCATCTGAAGTCAATTGGCCTTCGGATCCTGTCGCTCCTGACGCGTGCTTTGCGCGATACCGCAGCCGGGTGCAGATTTCCTGCGCCACTCCGACCCTGAGGAAATATTCGCCCCAGCCGGTCGCCGAAACCGCGCAGGAGCGATTGTCGGCATAGGTCCCGGCCCCGATCACCGGGGAATCGCCGATTCTCCCCCAGCGTTTTCCGGTCATCCCGCCGGTTGAAGTGCCCGCCGCAAGATTGCCGTGCTGGTCGAGCGCGACGGCACCGACAGTGCCGAACTTGTGATCGACATCGAGCGCAGAGACATGTTCCGCCTTCATCTTTTCGAGCGCTTGGCGGCGGTGTTCTGTCGCGAACCATTCAGGCGGCGCGGTTTCGAGTTCGTGCTCGCTGGCAAAGGCTTCCGCGCCCTGGCCCATCATGAAAACGTGCGGGCTATCGGTGCGCACCTTGTCGGCGAGCAGGATCGGATTGCGGATCGTGGTGACGCCCGTGACCGCCCCGGCGCTGCGATCACGCCCGTCCATGATCGAGGCATCCATTTCGTTGCGCCCTTCCCAGGTGAAAACCGCTCCGCGCCCGGCATTGAACAGCGGATTGTCTTCGAGCGGAATGATGGTCGCCTTGACCGCGTCGAGAGCGCTGCCTCCTTGGGCGAGGACTGCGCTTCCCGCATCGAGTGCGTGTTGCAGCGCGGCCTCGAATTCGGCGCGCTTTTCCGGGGTCATCCTGTCCGGGCTCATAGTTCCCGCTCCCCCGTGAATCGCGATCGACCATTTGGGTTTTTCAGGCTCGTGAGCGGTTGCCGAACTTGAGAAAGCGAGAAGCGAGAAGATCGTGCCGAGAAGAAGGTTTTTCATGGCGCTGTCGATTAGCGCATCCCGCGCGGGCGCGCCATAATCTCTTGTTGCTGACCGGAAGAACGGAGCCGCGATTTGCAAAATCCGCCCTAAAACGGGGGTTTGTCAGCTCGCCGGTATTCAAGATCGAATATCGCCACGGCGATGGCAAATGCGGCAATGATCGCGGCAAATTCCCCTCCATCCTCGATAAAGGCTAGAAATTGCTTTCTCATCGGGTCTGACTCGCCCCAGACGACCAAAAGATCGACGAACACACCGAAAAATGCCGCCACGCCGATGCAGGACGCAAGCAGCAAAGTGTGGATCGCGTCGCGCGTGCTGGTCGAACGCAGTGCGGTAGCGAGGCCAGCGAGCCATACCAAGCCCACTATGCCGAACAGCAGCGCTTCTCCCAGGTGGTTGGGTTCAACGGGGATCGTCGGCATGGACGGGAGAGCCGGACCGATCGCCTTGCCCAGATGCTCGTGCACTTCGAGCCAATTGTCGAGCGTCAGCCAGGCGAACAGGAGCGCGTTGGTCAGGTGGACGGTCGCGCGTTTGCGCCACCACAACAGCCCCAACATAACCGCGCAAGCAGCCGTTAGCGAATATTCGAGGAATTCGCCGAATGATTCCTCTTTCGAAAGATAGAACTGGGCTGGCAACC
>JBFHIF010000254.1:0-3171 GCA_041596595.1 Erythrobacter sp.
AGCGGGGCCGCATATCCACCGCACGCTCCAAGCGATCCGCGGTCTTGGCAAGAAGGCCGGCGTGGTGCTCAATCCTGGCACCCCGGTGGAGGCGCTCGACAACGTGATGGACCTGGTTGACCTGGTTCTGGTGATGAGTGTCAATCCGGGCTTTGGCGGGCAGAGCTTCATCCATTCGCAGCTCGACAAGATCCGCCGCATTCGGGGCATGATCGAGGCCGAGGGGCGCGATATCCGGCTCGAGGTCGATGGCGGGGTCAATCCCGATACCGCCAAATTGTGCGTCGAGGCCGGAGCCGATGTGCTGGTGGCCGGATCGGCGACGTTCAAGGGCGGGCCCGATTGCTACGCCGCGAACATCGCCGCGCTCAAGGGAGGTGGTTGATGGCAAGCCTGTTCGACCAGATGCGTGACGCCGACGAGGCCCACACGCCGTCCGAGAAGCGAGGAGCGGATCAATCCGTATTGCCGCTTACGACAAGAGAAGAGCCTCAGCGCGGGGCGAAAGCGGAGAAGCCTTCCCCCGATAGTGCGCTTGCGCTTGCGCTTGCCAACGACAATGTCGAGCCTTCGCGGGCGCTCGCGCTGACCGATGTGATCGCGCCGCGCACCAACCCCGGCGATGCGCTGCTGCGCTTCGCCTACCGCCTCGGAATTCCCGGCCACGCGCTCGCCGCGCCGTTCCGTCGGCCCGCTTCGCCGCGGGTGCGCGCAACGGTCGAAAGCCCGGTCCCCGGAGACCGCGCCACGGGCACTGCGCTGCGCGCCGGGCATTTCCTCGTTCACGGGGTGAAGATCGGGATTGCACAGGTCGATTTCGACAGCACCGCGCGGCCCGGCTCGGGGCTGGAGCAGACGCTGCACGGCTTCACCTGGCTGCGCGATCTGGGAGCGAGCGCCCCGCGCGAGGACTGCATCGGGGTTGCCGAACGGATCACGGCGCGCTGGCTCGCGGCGCATCCGCAACCCGGCAAGGGGCCGGCCTGGGACCTTGAATATACCGGGCTGCGGCTGCTTGCCTGGCTGGTCAACGCTCCACTCGTCCTCAGCGGCCGTGACCCCAAGCTCAAGGCGAAGCTTCTCACCGCGATTTCCGAAACCGCGCACTGGCTCGATCGCAAGGCGCCGCGCGCGCCCGCCGGTCTGGGACAAGTCGCGGGATGCGCAGCGATCACCGCTGCGGGTCTGCTGATGCCGAACGGGAAGCCCCGGCGCCTGTTCGGCGAAGCGGCGCTGATCAGGGCGCTGGGCGATCTGGTCGGGGAGGACGGCGGCGTGCTGTCCCACTGTCCCGATGCGCAGATGCAGGCGATCATGCTGCTTACCGATCTGATCGCGTGCTACGAGGCTGCCGAGATCGAAGCCCCGCAAGCCTTCATCGTGATGCGCGAACTGCTCGTCCCGCCGCTGCTCGCGCTGCGGCACGGCGACGGGGGTCTTGGCAATTGGCAGGGCCAGGGTGCGATCGCTCCCGATCGGATCGCCGGCCTGCTCGCCGCGACCGGGATCCGCACCCGGCCGCTCAAGACCGTGGGTCACTGGGGGTTTCAGCGTATGCGCGCGGGCGAGACCATCGTCCAGTTCGACACCGCTCCGCCGCCCCGCTCTCGCCATGCGCGCACCGGCTGCGCCTCGACGCTCGCCTTCGAGATGTCGGATGGGCCTGCGCGCCTGATCGTCAATTGCGGCGGCGCGGCGATGGCGGGCGGACAGGTTCCGGCCCGGATCGGCCAGGGTTTGCGCGCCAGCGCCGCCCATTCGACGCTGGTGCTCGACGATACCAAGTCGACCGCGGTCCAGCTTCACGGCCAGCTCGGCAAGGGGGTCGAGGCGGTCGAGGTCGAATGCGAGGACCTGCGCCTGACGCCCGACAGGAAGGTGCGCGATGCGGCGCGGGTTTCGGCCAGCCATGATGGTTATGCCGCGCGCTTCGGCCTCACCCACAAGCGGGTGCTGACCCTGCGCGGCGACGGAAGCGAACTGGCCGGCGAGGACATCCTCCTGCCCGTCTCGCGCAAGGGCAAGCGCGGGAAGATCGGCTTTGCGATCCGCTTCCATCTCGGGCGCGGGGTCGAAGTCCAGCTATCCGAGGATCGGCGCGGCGCGAGCCTGCTCACGCCCGACGGACGGCTGTGGCAGTTCCGGATGCGCGGCGACGCCGCGGGCGCAGGCGAGGTCGCGCTACGGTGCGAAGACAGCCTGTGGGTCGATGGGGACGGACGTCCTCACGCCACCTTCCAGCTGCTCATCGAAGGCATGACGTCACGCGGCGGGGGGCAATTCTCCTGGCTGTTCAAGAAAATGGGATAAGTCCCGAGGGAAATGACAATTGGCTGATATCGCGATCAAGCGGGCGCTGCTTTCGGTGTCCGACAAGAATGGGCTTGCCGAGCTAGGCCGCAAACTGGCGGCGCGCGGGGTCGAACTGGTGAGCACCGGCGGGACTGCGGCGGCCCTGCGTGAAGCGGGGCTCGAGGTGCGCGACGTATCCGAGCTTACCGGCTTTCCCGAGATGATGGACGGGCGGGTCAAGACGCTCCACCCCAAGGTCCACGGCGGCTTGCTCGGTCTGCGCGACAATGCCGAGCACGTCACCGCGATGGAAGCACACGAGATCGGCCCGATCGACCTGGTGGTGGTCAATCTCTATCCCTTCGCCGCGACCGTCGCGAAAGGGGCGGATCGGCCCGAAATCATAGAGAACATCGACATCGGTGGCCCCTCGATGGTGCGTTCGGCGGCGAAGAACCACGGCTTCGTGACCATCGTCACCGATCCGGCGGATTATGCCGCGCTGGTCGAGGAGATGGAAGCGAATGACGGCGCGACCAGCGAGCCTTTCCGCAAGGCAATGGCGGCCAAGGCCTTCGCCGCGACCGTCGCGAAAGGGGCGGATCGGCCCGAGATCATAGAGAACATCGACATCGGTGGCCCCTCGATGGTGCGTTCGGCGGCGAAGAACCACGGCTTCGTGACCATCGTCACCGATCCGGCAGATTATCCGGCGCTGGTCGAGGAGATGGAAGCGAATGACGGCGCGACCAGCGAGACTTTCCGCAAGGCGATGGCGGCCAAGGCCTTCGCCGCGACCGCCGAATATGACGCGATGATCGCCAGCTGGTTCGCTTTCGGCGACCAGCAGCAGATGTTCCCCGAGCGCCTTTCGGTGCC
>JBFHIF010000255.1:0-3167 GCA_041596595.1 Erythrobacter sp.
ACGCTCGCGCGCCTCGAACATCCGCCGGCGCGCGGCGCCGAACGTCTCGGCTTCTTTGGCGATCCGTTCGAGGCAGCGCGCGAAGCGCTGTTCATCGAGCGGGAGCGGAAGGTAATCGAGAGCGCCGGCCTTGATCGCCTCGACGATGCGGCCGGCCACGGGCTGTTCGTCCACCGCGATCACCGGAAGCCAGATTCCCATCTTGCTCAGCCGCGACATCAGGAAGGGCACCCCTCCATCGGCGGGCCGGTCACGCGCGACGATGATCCCGTCGCGCGGGGGATGCGCTGCGAGATCGTTTACGCCGCTATAGACTTCGGAATGATGGCCGAGCGCGAACCCGATCCGCGCCAGCTCGGCGCGATGCCGGGTCGATGCGTCGATGAAATGGAGAGGCGGCGGTGGTTGCATGGTCTTCGGCTGACCATGAAACACAGGTATTTTCACGCAGGACCTCAACCAAATTGGAGAGGTCTGGCCCTAACCTACAGCAAAATCCGCGAAATTCCTTGGCGAATATTACTCCGAATCGAAGCTAGTTTCCTCGGAGCTTCCGTATTCTTCCGAACTTGCAGGCTCTTCGAATTCCTCCGGGTCGGGCTCCGATGCCCTTGGCGACGGGTCGATAGTGTAACTCGGCAAGGAATGGAACGCATCCTTGAGCGCGTCGCCCCAGCCCGAGGAAATGGTGTTGAAATAGGGGTCGTCGCGGGTGACGCGGTGCTGGTGAAGCGGGCGGAAGTCGTCCTTGGCTATCACCATCAGATCGAGTGGTAGCCCGACCGAGAGGTTCGCCTTGAGCGTGGAATCGAACGACACCATAAGCAGCTTGACCGCGTCCTCGAAACTCATGTCGCGATCGTATCCGCGGATCAGGATCGGGCGGCCATACTTGGTCTCGCCGATCTGGAAGAAGGGCGTGTCCCAACTGGCCTCTATGAAATTGCCTTCGGGGTAGATCATGAACAGGCGCGGTTCCATTCCGGCGATCTGCCCGGCGACGATGATCGAGGCGGTGAAGCGGCCCTTGCCGCGGTCGCCATTGGCCTTCTGCCGCGCGTCGATGGTCTTGCGCAGCAGCTTGCCGATTTCGGAGACCACGGCGAACATTGTCGGCCCGTTGAGCAGCGTGGTCTCGCGCTCGCCGGGATGCTTGGTGCGTTCCTCGAGTTGGCTGACCACCGCCTGCGTCGTCGCAAGATTGCCCGCGGTCATCACCGCGATGATCCGTTCGCCGGGCACCTGCCAGTGAAACATCTTGCGGAACACGGATATGTTGTCGACGCCCGAATTTGTGCGGGTATCGCTCATCAGCACGAGCCCCTTGTCGAACATCATGCCCACGCAATACGTCATTGCTGCTGAATCTCCTGCTGCTGCTCCACCGAAATGTCGACGGTGAGGATTTCCGAGGTCGAACCGAAACTGATTCCGGTGATCGGGGCGGCGTCGCGGTAATCGTGGCCCGTGGCGACCCGGACATAGCGCGGGTCGGGGCTGATCCCGTTGGAAATGTCGAAACCGACCCACCCTAGCCCCTCGACATGGGCTTCCGCCCAGGCGTGGGTGGCTTCCTGTTCGATCCGGTCGTTCATCATCAGGTAGCCGCTGACATAGCGCGCCGGAATGCCCCGGGCGCGCGCGGCGCCGATGAAGATGTGCGCATGGTCCTGGCACACGCCGCACCCGGCGCCGACCGCTTCCTCTGCGGTGGTGGAAACCCCGGTATGGCCGGTCTCGTAGGTGACATGGTCGCGGATGAGGTTCGAGAGATCATGCAGCCATTCGACCAGTTCGCCCTCGCCCGGTTCGGCCATCTTGTCCGCGAGCGCGCGCAGCTTCGATCCCGGCCGCGTCAACCGCGTCTGCCCGAGGAAACTCCACAGCGGCAGGTGCCCCGAATGCCGACCGATGATCCCGCCTTCATCCTCGGTGCGCACGGTGCCGCGGCACGTCACCGAGACCTCCTGCGCGCCCGGGTCGACCGCGATCAGCGTCACCGTGTTGCAATGCTGGTCCTCGTATTCGAGTTCGCGCGCGGCATTCTCGTAAGCCATGTCCCATTCGAGGATCTGCTGCCCCTGCGTCTGCTTGGGCGTGAGCCGCAAGCGCTGGAGCGCGTGCACGACAGGCTCGCGGAAACGATATCGGGTGGTGTGGCGGATAGCGAGTTTCATGCAAGGAACCGATAATCTTCGGCGATCGCGGCTCCGATCGCGGCGTTGCGGGCCATGAAATCGACGAGGAATTCGTGGAGGCCCTGGTCGAGTATGCTGTCGGTCGTAGTCTCGGCGATGTTGAGATCGGCGGCGCGCATCAGTTCGTTGCTCCTGCCCTCGCGCCCATGCGCCCGGGCAAGCGCCGCGAGATTGTCGCGCAGCGCCCCGCGACAGAAGGCGAGGCTGCGTGGAAACCGCTCGTCGAGCACGAGAAATTCCACGATTCCGCGCGCATCCACGCGTCCGGCATGGAGGCCGCTATAGGACACGTTCCCCGCGACCGAGCGCAGGATCTGGTCCCACTGCCCGCTGTCGAGGCTAGACCCGACGTAAGACAGCGAGGGCAACAGCAGGTAGTATTTCATATCGAGAATGCGCGCGGTGCTGTCGGCGCGCTCGATGAAGGTGCCCGCACGGGCGAAATGATAGGCTTCGTCGCGCATCATCGAACCGTCGAGCGCGCCGTGCACCTGCGTACCGGCGCTGCGGATCGTGCGCACGACATCGCCGATCTGGCTCTGGCTGACCGGGCTGGAAAGCTGCTTTTCGAGCCGCATCCAGCCATCGTTTACTGCCTCCCAGACGTCGCTCGAGATCGAGGTGCGGGCGAGCCGGGCATTGGTGCGGACCGCGCCGAACATCTCGCGCACATTGGCCGGATTGGCCTTCTGGCGGAGGATGAAGTTCCAGGCCTGCGGACCTGAATAGGTGCCGTGCTGCGCTTCGTATGAGGAGCGCAGACCAAACGCTTCGATCACCGAGCGCCATTCCTCCTCGGCGGTCTCGATATCGCGGGTCAGCGCCATCCGCAGGCCGGCATCGAGCAGGCGAGCGGTATTCTCCGCCCGCTCGAGGTAGCGGAACATCCAGAACAATCCGTTGGCGGTGCGTCCGAGCATGGTGGTCCTGTCTGGTCCCTTTCAGTCCTTGAGCACCCAGGTATCCTTG
>JBFHIF010000256.1:0-3152 GCA_041596595.1 Erythrobacter sp.
AATTCTGCCGATGGCCGTAACGATCCCAGTGAACATTCAGACGGTCTCCTTGTCGCGAAGGCGGCAATAGGTGGTGAAACGGTCACTGCCAAGGCGGACGGTCCTGCCTTCGCGCCACCGCCCGTGAGCGGATTCAAGATCGGCGAGTGCGAAGTCGCCGATCGCGGGCAGGCCATCGCCGATGATGATCGGTGCGCGGTAGATGTGGAGCTCGTCGACGAGGTCTTCGCCAAGGAAACTGGCAGAAGTTCCGCGGCCCCCCTCGATATAGAGGTAACTCACATCGCCGAGCTCCGCGATCTGATCGGGCCGGTTGATCACGCGCACGCCATCGGGTGCGACTCCGCGGGTCAGCAGGATGCGCGTCGGGCTGTGCTGGCCCAGCCCCGGCAGCCTGACGTCGAGACGCGGTCTGTCCGCGCGCCAGGTTCCGCCACCCACGAGGATCGCGTCATGGCGGGCACGCTGGGCGTGAACATGGGCGCGTGCCGCTTCGCCGGTTATCCAGCGGCTTGTGCCGTCCGACAGCGCAATGCAGCCATCGAGCGAGAGCGCAAGCTTGAGGGTCACATGCGGGCGGCTGCGCAAGCTGCGCGTGAAATGTCCCGCGAGACTGGACGCGCTGGTCTCATCGTGCAGGACGTCGGCCGCAGTACCGCTGCGCGCAATTCGAGCCAAGCCCTTGCCGGCGGTGCGAGGATCGGGATCGAGTTGGCCTACCACGACCCGTTCGAGGCCAGCTTCGGCGACGAGGTCGGCACAGGCCGGCCCCCGCGACGAGACGTGAGCACATGGCTCCAGCGTCACGAACAAAGTTGCCCCGCGCGCGGCGCGGCCAGCGGCCTCTAAGGCTATCGCTTCGGCATGGGGCCGACCTCCCGGCTGGGTCCAGCCCCTCGCGATCACGCGATTGTCCTTGACGACCAGCGCGCCGACTCCGGGGTTGGGTCGCGCAAGCGGGCGGGCTCGCGCTGCAAGCCGCGCGGCAGCCTCCATCCATCCCAGGTCGCTGACGGAGTGAGGGTCTATGGCGAGCTGTCCCCGCCCGACGTATCTTCGGCGGTCTGCGTGCGGCCGAACAATTCGGCACGCCGCGCTTCCTCTGCCGCCTGCTCTGCTGCGCGGCGCTCGTCTGCTTCCCGGGCGATCTTGTCGACATCCATGCCGCTGGCTGCACCCAGCGCCTTGTAGATTTCGCGCTTGCGTTCGGCGATCCGCGCTTCCTCTGCCTCGCGCAGGCGCTTGATCTCCTCGTTGGCAAGATTGGAGGCCGCGATTTCCTCGTCGCTGCGATCGGCAGCATAGGTGCTGATATAGGTCACGTCGGGCCGGGGCGGATCGAGATAGACCGTTTCGGATGACAGCCACGCGAAAATCACGGCGAAGGGCAGCATGGATACGAAAAGAATCGGGATCCGCAGCGGGTTGGGCTTGCGGAAATGATGCCAGAAATCGGCGATTCCGGTCTTGGGATTGAAGCGCGAGAGCGAAGACATGCCTGACAATATAGGATGCTTTGCAGCGGCGCGCCAGCCGCGCATGTTCAACCGAAGGCGCTGTAGAGCGTGCGCCCGTTGAGCTTGAGCCAGCGATCGGCATCCTCGATCCTGCCCTCGTAAATTTCTGCGAGCAGCGCGTGGAAGGCCGGGCTGTGGTCGAAATGAACGAGATGCGCGACTTCGTGAGCGACCACCGAGCGGCGGACCGTGTCGGGCGCCTGGATCAGCCGCCAGTTGATCCGGATGCGCCGCCTGTCGGAACAGCTTCCCCAGCGTTTTTGCGCGCGCGAAAGCGCGACCGGCACCGGATCGAGCCCGGCGGCGCCGCAGTAATGTAGCGTGTCCGCCTCGAACAGCGACAGGGCCTCGCGCTCGAGCCAGCGCCGAATCCGGTTCTCCAATCCGTGGCGCGGGCCTCCGGCGCGCAGCGAACCATCGCCAAGGGCAGGGCGGCGGCTCGCTTCGGGCTCCCACGCCAGTGTCACGGCGCGGCCTCGGATCATCACGGTGCCATCAGGCTGCAAGGCCTCGCGCTTGGGTATCTTTGCACGTTGTTCGGCGAGCCAGTCCGAACGTGCGTGAGCAAAGGCAATCGCTTCTTCGCTTTTCGCCCAGCGCGGCAGGGTGATCCTCACTTCGCTGCCGTCGGGTGCGAGGCGCAGGGTCAGCCGGCGCGCGGTCTTGTGTCGCCGCAGCACGATCGGGACCGTCTCGCCGCCCAAGTCGATCTCGGGATCGGTCGGGGCGCGCTTGAGCCAGTCGATCATGCCGCGTCCTCCGGGCATTCCTCTTCTTCAAGCGGATCGGGGCGAGGGGGACCCCACTCGACCACGTGATGCTCGATCGGTCCTGCCATCGTTTCGCTGATCACCCGCCCGGCAACCGACACGCCGACGCGCCGCACCGCGTCTCGATCGCCGCTCAGCAGGTAGTGCCATCCGGGCAGTGGGCGGTCCGCGGCGCGAAGGCGATAAGCGCAGGTCGAGGGGAGCCAGGGCACGTCATCGACGATCGCCAGCGTCAAACGCAGGCAATCGGGGACATAAGCCTTGCGGTTGCGATAATCGGTGCAGCGCCCGGTTTCGCAATCGAGCAGCTTGCACGCGACGTTGGTATCCTCGATCTCGCCGGTATCAGCGTCCTCGATCTTGTGCAGGCAGCAGCGCCCGCAACCATCGCACAGCGCCTCCCATTCGGCGCGGTTGAGATCGCGCAGGGGCAGCTCCCAGAAGCGGGGGCGCAGGGCTACTTCACCCATCGTCGAAGCTCGGCTGCTACCGCCTCCCCGCCGCCATCGGTCGGCAAGGTCGCGATCGGCTGGCCGCCCGGCCCGAAAAGGTAGGCGATGTTCGAATGGTTCATCAGGTAGGCGCCGTCATTCACCTCTTCGCCGCGTTCGTAATAAACGCGGAAGGTATCAGCGGCGGCACGAACCTGTTCGGGCGTGCCGGTCAGGCCGACGAAGTCATCCGAAAAGGCACGGGTGAATTCGCCCACGACCGGAGGCGTGTCGCGTTCGGGATCGATGGTGATGAAGATCGGCTGGATCATCGCAGCCTTGCCCGGATCGCTTTTTTCCAAAGCCGCGAGGCCGCGTGCGAGTTGGGCCATGTCGTTAGGGCAGATATCAGGGCAGAAGGCATAGCCGAAATA
>JBFHIF010000257.1:0-3128 GCA_041596595.1 Erythrobacter sp.
ATTCGCAGGTGCAGCATGGCGCTGATCTGTGCGACCGATGATCACGGCGAGCCCGAGATCTTCGCAAGCCTCCAGGGCGAAGGGCCGAGCGCTGGGCAACCGGTCGCGTTCATCCGGCTGTCGCGCTGCAATCTCGCCTGCGTGTGGTGCGACACCGCCTATACCTGGCATTTCGAGGGCGATAATCGCCCGCACCGCGATGGCGTGACCTATGATCGCAAGGCCAACCAGGTCGCGCTCGCGCCCGAAGATGCGGCCGCGCGGGTGGCGGCGCTAGGCCAGAAACGGCTGGTGATCACGGGGGGCGAGCCGCTGATGCAATGCGGGCCGCTCGCCGATATGCTCGCCGCGCTGCCCGATATCGAGGTCGAGATCGAGACCAACGGCACGACGCGCGCCTCGGCCCATGTCGATATCCGGGTCGATCAATATAATGTCAGCCCCAAGCTGGCGCATAGCGGCAACCCGGCCGAACTCGCGCTGATAGCCGAGCGGCTCGACCATTACGCCGCCGATCCGCGCGCCTTCTTCAAGTTCGTGATCGCCTCGCCAGAGGATGTGGAGGAAGTGCTCGCGCTCCAGCGGCGCTATCGCTTCAAACGAGGCCACGTCTTCCTGATGCCCGAAGGCACCGATAGCGCGACTTTGCGCCAGCGGCAGGAATGGCTCGCGCCCCTATGCCTCGAACACGGTTTCCGCATGAGTGACCGGATGCACATTCACCTTTACGGCGATACCAGGGGAACGTGAAAGCAGGTCAACCGGTCGCGAAGCGACGGCCAGCGCGACCGGGCGCCCGCAGCGACGCGACCTTCAGGTCGCATGAGCGAGGATATCGCACGCCGGAGGGCGTGCGGAAATCAAATGGGTCCGCCCTCGGGGAAATCCCCTCTATCCTTGCGAACGCCAGCGCATGACGACGCGTTCGACCAGCTCTTCCTCGCGCCCGCCTTCGGACCACAGGTCGACGAAGCTCGGGTCTTCCGAAGCGGGGCGTTTGTGTTCCTCGAGCGTGTCGAAATTGACCCGGATCGGGATCGCGACACCCTCGCCGCAGATGATGCATTCGCGGTTGCGAAGCGCGGGGATCGAATCGAGGAACCCGCGCGCGCCTTCGGGCATGGCCGCCTTGACGAAAGCCTGGTCGCGGTCGTTGTTGAGACGCATCGAGATGATCGTGCCGCACTGCGACAGGACGCCCTCGGCAAGGTCGGATGGGCGCTGGGTGATGAGACCCAGGCTGATCCCGTATTTGCGCCCTTCCTTGGCGATACGGCTGAGGATCTTGGCGACCGAGGACCCGTCCGAGTTCTTCTCGTTGGGCACGTAACGGTGCGCCTCCTCGCAGACAAGCAGGATCGGGCGGGTCTTTTCCTCGCGACCCCAGATCGCGAAGTCGAACACGAGGCGCGAAAGCACCGCGACCACGGTCGATGTGATGTCCGAAGGCACGCCCGACACGTCGATAATCGAGATCGGCTTGCCCTCGGCCGGCATGCGGAAGACCTTGGAGATGAAATTGGTCATCGTGTCGCCCACCAGCATGCCCGAGAACATGAACTGGTAGCGCGGATCGGCCTTGAGTTCCTCGAGCTTGCCCTTGATCCGCATATAGGGCGCGGAAGAGGTCGCCTTGTCGAGCTTGCCCATCTCGTCCTGGATCTTGGTCGAGAGGTCGGAAAGCAGATAGGGGATCGGCGAATCGACGGTGATCTTGCCCATCGTCTCGGCGAGGCGGTTCTTCGAACGGGCGTGAAGCAGGCACTTGGCAAGGATGTCCATGTCGACCTGGCGTTCGTTGCCGTCGCTGGTAAGCAGGACCTCGCAATGCTCCTCGAAGTTCATCAGCCAGTAGGGCATCTGCAGGTTCGAGACGTCGAGGATCTGGCCGGTCTGGCGGAACGCGGCGGAATATTCGCCGTGCGGGTCGATCATCACGATGTGGCCGTTGGGGGCCGCTTCGCAGATCTTGTGCAGGATCAGTGCCGCGCTGGTCGATTTACCGGTGCCGGTCGAGCCGAGCAGGGCAAAGTGCTTGCCCAGCATGGCGTCGATATAGAGCCCTGCGCGAATATCCTTCGTCGGAAACACCCGGCCGATCGTGATGTTGGCGCGCCCGTCGCTGGCGTAGATCTGCTCGAGATCGCGGGTGCTCGCAGGGAAAACCATCGCGCCCGGCACCGGATAGCGCGTAACACCGCGCTTGAACCCGTTGATCCGGCCGGTGAGCCGTTCCTCGGTTCCCTCGCCCAGGAAGTCGATATGCGCAATGATCCCCGTATTGCTGCGGCGGTCCTTGCGCTGGTCGCGGACGCTGGCGAGCAGCCACCCGTCGCCAACCCGGATCTTGATCTGGCTGCCGACCTGCCCGGCAAGCGCGATCGAGGGATCGTCATCCTCCATGCACTCGTTCAGCCGCTGGAGGTCGATAGCGATCTGCGAGCCGGCTCCCGATATCTCGAGCACGACCCCGATCGGAAGGCCCGCATTGTCCTTGGGATTATCCTGCGCGCCGGACTGCGCCGGGCCTGTCTTGGAGCCATCGGCATCGAAATTCTGGCTGGCCATATCGTTCATTGCTGGGGTCCCCTGCACACATCGGCACCCGCATGGCCCAAGGGACCACGGGCGCGTATCGGCCCCAGCCCTAGCCTTTTCGGGGTTAAGATCGCGTCAACGACGATCGAGCCGCGCGTGATTTCGTCGTCAGGAGCGGTTGAACATCCGCCCGGCGAACCATCCCATCCCGAGCGACAGGAGGATCGCTCCGAGCCCGTAGAGCAGCGAATACCGCTCCGCCGCATCGACCACCCGGCCCTCGAGCCCGACCTTCTCGACCTCGATTTCGGCGGTCGCACTGGCAAGCACCCTTCCGTTGGCTATCGCGAAGGTTTCGGCGGTGTAAAGCCCTGTCACCACGTTCGAAGGCAGCGCGATCCGTGCCTGATAGAGTACGTTCTCGCTGATCCTTACCCCTTGCGGATCTTCCTGGAAGAGCTCTGCGCGCTGCCGCATCTCGACCAGACCGGCCGCAAAGCGCGCCTGTTCTTCGGGCTCGATTTGGCCCGAGGGGCTGAGCTGGATGAACTCGGTCCCCAGCTCGTAGATCGCGGCGGTGCGGGAATCGA
>JBFHIF010000258.1:0-3113 GCA_041596595.1 Erythrobacter sp.
CCGGCATTCCAGTCGATCAGCGGATTGATCTTGAGCCGTCCGGCCGCGTCCGAATTGTCGAGCTCGAAGCGCGGCAGCGCGGCGCGGGTGGAGGACTGGAACGCCTTGCGCCCGGTAAGGCTCGCGTCGAATTGCGACAACGCCCTTGCCAGAGGCCTGACCTTGCGGATTTCACAGCACCCGTCTGGATCGTAGGACCATCTCAGCCCGCTCTCATCCTTCTCTGCGAGGTCGCTGGCGGACGGAGCGAGCGCGCGCAGATCGGTCAGGCCGAGCCGCTTGGCCAACGCGTCGCGATATTCCAGTGTCTCGGCAAAATGCTTGCCGGTATCGAGGAACAGGACCGGCACCGCCCGATCGACCTCGGCGATAAGGTGAAGCAGCACAGCACTTTCCGCGCCGAAGCTTGAAACGGCGGCAACATTGCCGAATTGCGGGTCGGCAATCACGCTTTCGAGCAGTTCGAGAGTCGAGGACCCGTCGAACTGGATGTTGAGGCGCGCCGCATCCTCTTCGGTAAAGCGCGGCGCGGTGTCGATCCGGTCGACCTTGCGCAGTTCATTCATGGCGCAACTCCGGAATTGGACGTCTCGCATCGGCGGCGTGCTGATAGACGTTCTCCCACGTGGCGAAAGCGCGCCGCGCATCCTCGGCGTCGAGTGTCTTTTCGGGCGCAAAGGCATCGAACCCGCAGCGCCGCAGGTGCGAAAGCTGGTCGACCCCGAAATCGCCGACCGCGCGCAACTCGCCCGCATATCCCGCCTCGCGCAGGATCCGCGCCGCGGAATAGCCGCGCCCGTCGCCGAAACTCGGGAAATTCACCTCGATCAGAGCGAGCCGATCGAGCAGCGGGAGAAGCAGCCGTGCATCATCGCCCGGTTCGATACGGACCGCGGTGATGTTGCCCTGGTCAAGCGCGGCATCGACCGTCACCGTGCCGTGATCTGCGGGCTCGTCGTCGCGGAACCGGAACTGCACTTCGTCCGGGCTGGTGCCAAGCGCGGAGCGATCAGCCATAGAGCGCCTCCTTGAACGGAGCCATTCCGATCCTGCGATAGGTATCGAGGAAGCGTTCGCCGTCTTCGCGCTGCGCGAGGTAGACATCGGTGACCGTTTCGACCGCCGAAACCACACCGTCCTCGTCAAAGCCGGGGCCGGTGATCTTGGCGAGGCTGACATCCTCCGCCTCGCTGCCGCCGAGTGAAAGCTGGTAGTTCTCGACCCCTTTCTTGTCGACGCCGAGAATACCGATATGGCCCGCGTGGTGATGCCCGCAGGCATTGATGCAGCCCGAGATCTTGAGCTTCAACTCGCCCAGCTTGCCGGTCTTTCCGCTTGCATCGAAGCGTTTCGATATGCGCTGCGCGAGCGGGATCGAGCGGGCATTGGCTAGGCTGCAATAATCGAGGCCGGGGCAGGCGATGATGTCCTCGAGCGTATCGACATTGGGCGAGCCGAGACCCGCTTCATCGAGCGCGGTCCACAAGGCGTGGAGGTCGGCGATGCGGACATGGGGCAGGACGATGTTCTGGGTGTGCATGACCCGCAATTCGTCAAACGAGTAACGCTTGGCGAGCTGCGCGATCAGGCGCATCTGCTCACCGCTAGCGTCGCCAGGTATTCCGCCGACCGGCTTTAGTGAGATCACCGCGCTGACATAGGCATCGTGCTTGTGGCGATGGGTGTTGCGGTCGACCCAGAGCGAGAAATCGGGATCGGAGCGGTCGATCGTCTTGGGACCGTCCTCGAAAGCAGGATCGGCGAAGAAGCCCCTGATCCGTTCGAGTTCGGCGAGCGGGGGCTCGATGCCCTGTTCGAGTAGATGCGTGAACTCCTGCTCGACCTGGCGGGTATATTCCTCCGCGCCCAGTTCGTGGACGAGGATCTTGATCCGCGCCTTGTACTTGTTGTCGCGCCTGCCGTGGCGGTTGTAGACCCGCAAGGCGGCTTCGGCATAGGTGACGAGCTGATCGAGCGGCACGAAATCGCGGATCATCGGGGCGATCATCGGGGTGCGCCCCATCCCGCCGCCGACGAAGAAACGCGCGCCAATCTCGCCTGCATCGTTCTTCACGATCTGGATGCCGATATCGTGCAGCCGCATTGCGGCGCGGTCCTTCTCGCTCGCGATCACGGCGATCTTGAACTTGCGCGGGAGATAGGTGAATTCGGGGTGGAAGCTCGACCATTGCCTCAGCAACTCGGCATAGGGCCTGGGATCGACGATCTCGTCGGCGCTCGCGCCTGCGAAATGGTCGCTCGAGATGTTGCGAATGCAATTCCCGCTGGTTTGGATCGCGTGCATCTCCACCTTCGCCAGGTCGGCGAGGATATCGGCCGCATCCTCGAGCCGGACCCAGTTGTATTGCAGGTTCTGCCGGGTGGTGAAGTGGCCGTAGCCGCGGTCGTACTTGTCGGCAATGTCGCCGAGCGCGGTCATCTGGCGACTGTTGAGCGTGCCATAGGGGATCGCCACTCGCAGCATGTAGGCGTGCAGTTGCAGATAGAGCCCGTTCATCAGCCGCAGCGGCTTGAACTGGTCTTCGGTCAGCTTGCCTTCGAGCCGACGGCGCGCCTGGTCGCGGAACTCCTCGACCCGGGCATCGACCTGTCGCTGGTCATATTCGTCGTAGAGATACATCAGATCACCCAGGTGAGCGCTTCGGGCTCTTGCGGTTTCAAGGTGAGATCGGGCCGCACGGTCGGGCCGAGCGCGCGAATACGATCCTTTATGTGAGCGGGGCGTATCGCGCCGCTGTCCTCGCGGGTGGCATCGATCGCGTAGGGCACGTTGATCCGGCGCGCGGCCTCTTCGCGCGCGAGGATTTCCTCGGCTTCCGGCCCTGCATCGACCGCGTCATCGACACGCGGCGACCAGCCTGCGCCGTCCCACCACATCACCGCCCCGGTCTTGAGGTCGTTTCCGGTCAGGATCTTCATTGCGCCGCCTCGCGGGCGAGGCGCGTAAGGGCATGATCGCCGCGCGCGGTGACTTCGCCGATCACGATCAGCGCCGGGCTTTGGATCGCGTGTTGGCAGACCAAGTCGGACAGTCCGGCAAGCAGCCCGCGAACAACCCGCATACCGGGCCGTGCAGCGTTCTCGATCACCGC
>JBFHIF010000259.1:0-3093 GCA_041596595.1 Erythrobacter sp.
ACCGACGCACGGCGAGCGGCTGATCTGGATGCGCGGCGATGGATCGACGCTCGGCGTCCACCAGGCCGAATGGGGCAAGGTGGGAAGCCTGATCTGCTGGGAACACTGGATGCCGCTGGCCCGCGCGGCGATGCACAATCTGGGCGAAAGCGTCCACGTCGCGGCATGGCCCACCGTGCGCGAGGAATATGCGCTGGCCTCAAGGCACTACGCGATGGAAGGACGGTGCTTTGTGTTGGCCGCAGGGCTTGTGCAGCATCGCGACGATTTGTTTGACGGGCTTGAAAGGGCAGGCGGTTCGTCAGAGGCGAAGGCGCTGTTCGAAGCGATTGAAGGCGAGCAGCTGAACCGCGGCGGTTCGATGATCATCGCGCCCGATGCGCGCGTCCTTGCACAGGCGGGCGAGGGCGAAGAAATCCTCCGCGCCGAGCTCGACCTGTCCGAAATCGGGCAGGGGCTGGCGAGCCTCGACACCGACGGTCACTATTCGCGGCCTGATGTATTCGAACTCAATGTCGATACGCGGGCGAAGGATGGGGTGACATGGGAGAGCTGATCTTGGCTGCCCTGTTGGTCGCTCTCTTTGCTGGTGCAGTTGCGTTGGGTCTCTCAGCGGGCCTTGCATGGATTGGTGGTCGACTGCTTCGCGATGTTTCTCACGCTAAGGTGGCCTTGGCATCTTCAGGCGCACTTCCGATTTTTCTCGCTCTGTGGACCGTTGCCAGTTTCATTCCGGATGGGTGCTGCGAGTCTGGGCCAGAAGCGCAAGGTCTGCTTATTTTGGTCTTCATCTTGGCAGGTCTCCTTTTCGTCGCCTGGCCTCTTGGATTCCGGATTAACACCCACATTCTGCGGGCTAAATCCAAATGACCTTCGCCGCCACCATCCTCACGCTCTACCCGGAGATGTTCCCCGGCCCGTTGCGCTTGTCGCTCGCCGGGCGCGCGCTGGAGGAGCAGCGCTGGTCGCTCGACACGATCCAGATCCGCGATTTCAGCACGGACAAGCACCGCACGGTCGACGACACACCCGCAGGCGGCGGAGCGGGGATGGTGCTCAAATGCGATGTTCTGGGCGAGGCGGTCGACCACGCCATCGCTCGCCAGCCCAAGGTCCCGATCCTCGCCATGACCCCGCGCGGAAAACCGATCACGCAGGAACGCATCCGCGAGATCGCCAGCGGCCCCGGCGTCACCATCTTGTGCGGCCGGTTCGAAGGGTTCGATGAACGCCTGTTCGAGGCGCGGCCCGAGATCGAGGAAGTGAGCCTTGCCGACATCGTCCTTTCGGGCGGCGAACCGGCGGCTCTGGCGATACTTGACGCTTGCATTCGGCTGCTTCCCGGCGTAATGGGCGCGCCCAACAGCGGAACCGAAGAGAGCTTCGAAAACGGCCTCCTCGAATATCCGCAATATACCCGACCTCAGGAATGGGAAGGGCGCACGATCCCCGAAGTGCTGCGATCGGGGGATCATGCGAAGATCGCGGCTTGGCGAAAGTCGAGAAGCGAAGACATCACACGGTTACGCAGACCGGACCTTTGGGAACGCTACAGGAGCGTTCGGGACCAGTCTGCCTCTGGCGCGCGGCGAAAGAACAAGGATACGGACCAGTGAACCTGATCCAGCAAATCGAAGCCGAGGAAATCGGCAAGGTCGAAAAAGAGATTCCCGAATTCCGCGCGGGCGATACCGTTCGCGTCGGCGTGAAGGTGAAGGAAGGCAACCGCGAGCGTGTCCAGAACTTCGAAGGCGTGGTGATCGCGCGTTCGAACCGCGGCATGGGTTCCAACTTCACCGTTCGCAAGATGAGCTTTGGCGAAGGCGTCGAGCGCGTATTCCCGCTCTATTCGCCGATCCTCGACTCGATCACCGTGGTGCGCCGCGGTGTCGTGCGTCGTGCGAAGCTCTATTATCTGCGTGGCCGCACCGGTAAGCGTGCGCGTATCGCCGAACGTCGCGAGAACGCCCCCAAGGCGTAAGTCGCGCGACGACACGAATTCGAAGGGCGGTCCTGCGGGGCCGCCCTTTTCGTTTGGCCTCTTGCGTTTGAACGGCGCGGTTGCGAGGGAGGCAACCGACCAGATCCGATTTCAAGAGGCCTTCCTTGCAATGCGTCACCTCGTTTTCGCCGCTGCCGCCGCATTCCTGTGCGCGCCGGCCAACGCGCACGAACCAGCCATGACCGAACAAGACCTGACCTTCGAGAGGGTGTTCGCCTCACCCTCGCTAGACGGACCCAGCCCGCGCGCGGCCAAGCTGTCGCCCGATGGCCGGTTCCTGACCCTGCTTCGCAACCGCGAAGACGAACGCGAGCGCTATGACCTGTGGGGTTTCGAGGTCGAGACCGGCGAATGGCGGATGCTGGTCGACAGCGAGAAACTGGGGACCGGGCGCGAACTGTCCGAAGACGAGAAGATGCAGCGCGAACGTGCGCGCGTCGGCAATCTCAGGGGGATCATCTCCTATCAGTGGGCGAGCGACGGATCGGGCGTGCTGGTCCCGCTCGACGGCGATCTCTACTTCGCCCGCCTCGACGGCAGCATCCGGCGCCTGACCGATACCGAGGAAAGCGAACTCAATCCCAAGCTGTCGAGCAAGAGCACGTATGTCTCCTTCGTTCGCGAGCGCCAGCTCTGGGTCGGCAAGGTGGGCGAGGACGCCGCGCCGATCACGCCCAAGGAAGCCGACACGATCCGCTGGGGCGAGGCCGAATTCGTCGCTCAGGAAGAAATGAGCCGGATGGACGGCTATTGGTGGAACGAGGACGACACCCGCATCGCGGTCCAGCGCACCGATGAAAGCCCGGTCGGGATCGTCACCCGCGCCGCGATCGGCGCGACCGGCACGAAGGTGTTCGATCAGCGCTATCCGGTCGCGGGATCGGACAATGCGATTGTCGAGCTTTATGTGATGGACCCCGATGGCGGAACCCGCGTGAATGTCGATCTCGGCGAGGAAACCGATATCTATGTCGCGCGCGTGGATTGGGGACCGGACGGAAACCTGTATGTCCAGCGCCAGAACCGCGAGCAGACCGTTCTCGATGTGCTCCGGGTCGATCCGGCGACGGGCAAGAGCGAGGTCTGGTTCA
>JBFHIF010000260.1:0-3088 GCA_041596595.1 Erythrobacter sp.
GACAATCGCTTCGATTGAGCGGTCTTGGCGGGACGCAAATTGCGACCGGTACGAAAAAGGCCGGGAGGATCGATCCTCCCGGCCTTTTTCGTACCGGTCGCAATTTGCGTCCCGCCAAGACCGCTCAATCGAAGCGATTGTCCTTGGGGAAACCCTGCGGCGGCATTCTTCCCGCGGCGCTGCGCGCGACCTTCCACTGCCAGATATCGCTTTCGGTCCGGGTGCGTTCGCCCGAGCCGCCCATGCGCCAGCTCAGCCCCTCTTCGAGGCGGAAGGTCGTGGCGTCTGACAGCCCGCCGTCGCGGTAGCGTTGCAGCATGACCCCCTGGCCGCGTGCCATCACCGGCATTTCCTCGAGATTGAAGACGATCAGCTTGCGGTTTTCGCCGACACAGGCGACGTGATCGTGGTTCTCGGGGATTTCCCTGATGACGCGCAGGGTCGCCCCGCCCTTGAGGTTGACCACCTGGCGCCCTTTGCGCGTTTCGGCGAGCAGTTCGTCCATCTCGGCGACGAACCCCTTGCCCGCGCTCGATGCCAGCAGCAGGCGGCCCTTGGGCTTGTGCACGATCATTGCGACGATGCCGGTGTCGGCCTCGAGGTCGATCATGGTCCGCACCGGTTCACCGAAGCCGCGCGCGCCCGGCAGCTTGTCCGCACCCAGCGTGTAGAACCGGCCATTGCCAGCCGCGATCAGCAGCTTGTCGGTGGTCTGGGCGTGCACGATGAAGGCGAGCGCATCGCCTTCCTTATACTTGAACTCCTGGTCGAGCGGGACGTGGCCCCTGGCTGCGCGGATCCAGCCTTTCTGCGAGAGGATCACCGTCACCGGCTCCTTCTCGATCATCGCATCCATGCTGAATTCGACCGTGGGTTCGGCTTCCTCGATCCGGGTGCGCCGCGCGCCCAGCGGCGTATCCTCGGCGTAATCCTTGCGCAGGGTGCGCAGGTCTTTCTTGAGCCGGGTGCGCTGGCGGGCGGGACTGTCGAGCAGTTTCTGGAGATCGTCCTGTTCGGCGAGCAATTCGTCCTTTTCGCGCCGCAGCTCCATTTCCTCGAGCTTGCGCAAGCTGCGCAGCCGCATGTTGAGGATCGCCTCGGCCTGACGGTCGGTGAGGCTGAATTCCTTCATCATCAGCGGCTTGGGCTCGTCCTCGGTGCGGATGATCTCGATCACCCGATCAAGGTTGAGGAAGGCGATGATGTAGCCTTCGACCAGTTCGAGCCGCCGCGCGATCTGATCGAGCCGGTGTCGCGTGCGGCGCTGGAGAATCTCGATCTGCGAAGCGGTCCAGTGGGTCAGCAATTCCTTCAGGCCCATCACCATCGGGGTGCGTCCCCCGCCCGCCTGCGCGTCGAGCACGTTGAGGTTGAGCCCGAAACGGGTTTCCATGTCGGTCAGCTTGAAGATCGATTCCTTCAGAAGCTCCGGGTCGACATTGCGGCTCTTGGGAACGAGCACGATGCGGATCGTCTCGTCGCTTTCGTCGCGGACATCGTCGAGGATCGGCAGCTTCCGGTCGGCGATCGCCTGCGCGATCTGCTCGATCAGCTTGCCCTTCTGCACCTGGTAGGGGATTTCCGAGATCACCAGCTGCCACTGGCCCCCGCCGAGCCGTTCGATCCCGGCGGCCTTGTCTTCCGGCTTCTCGGCCTCGGGCGCCTCGAACACGCCGCGCACGCGGAAGCTCCCGCGCCCGGTGGCATAGGCATCCGAGATCGCCTGCTTGCTGTCGATGATCTGCCCGCCGGTCGGCAGGTCGGGGCCGTGGAACAGCTCCATCAGCCGCTCGTGCTCGACATGCGGATTGTCGATCAGTTCGAGCGTCGCATCGATGATCTCGGCGACGTTGTGCGAGGGGATGTTGGTCGCCATCCCGACTGCGATCCCGCTCGCCCCGTTGGCGAGGAGGTTGGGAAACAGGCCGGGCATCAGCTCGGGTTCCTGCTCCTCGCCGTTATCGGTCGGGATGAACTCGACCGTGCCCGCGTCGAGCCCGTCCATCAGCTGCATCGCGGTGCGGGTCAGGCGGGCTTCGGTATAGCGGTAGGCAGCGGCGTTATCGCCGTCGATATTGCCGAAATTGCCCTGCCCTTCGACCAGCGGATATCTGAGCGCGAAATCCTGCGCGAGGCGAACCATCGCGTCATAGGCCGCGGTGTCGCCGTGCGGGTGGTATTTGCCAATCACCTCGCCGACCACGCGCGCGCTTTTCTTGAAGGTGCTGGTCGGATCGAGCTTCAATTGCCGCATCGTCCACAGAAGCCGCCGGTGCACCGGCTTCAGCCCGTCGCGCAGATCGGGCAGCGAACGCGCGGTGATCGTCGACAGGGCGTAGACGAGATAGCGTTCGGACAGCGCGGCATCGAAGGGTGCGTCGACGATCGCGTCGAACGGATCAGAATCACTCATGGTTTCGGTCTCGGACATGGGCCTGCGCTTAGCAAGCCGTGGGGCAGTGAGGGAGTGGCGTTTCCACAGGGTCGAGCGTGCTTGAGCGTCCCGATCCAGCCCGGTCGTGGCGATTGCACGTGTCGTCCGAGGCGGCGGAACACAAGCCGGGTGTCCCCGTTGGTTAACCAAACGCAACAAAGGAGATAAAAGCATGACCAGCATTCTGATCGTCGCCACCAACGGATTTGAACAGTCCGAGCTTATCGAGCCCAAAAAGATCCTCGAAGAGGCCGGAGCCAAGGTCACCGTCGCAAGCCTCGAGGAAGGCGAGATCAAGGGCTGGTCGGACAAGGACTGGGGCGACAGCGTCAAGGTCGACATCACCGTCGATGACGTATCGCAAGGCGATTATGACGCGCTGCTGCTCCCGGGTGGGCAGATGAACCCCGACATCCTGCGAATGAACGACCGCGTGATCGAGCTCGTGCGCGAATTTGACAAGGAAAAGAAGCCGATCGCCGCGATCTGCCACGCACCCTGGCTTCTGGTCGAGGCGGGCATTGCCGATGGCAAGACCATGACCTCGTGGCCGTCGCTGCGCAAGGACCTCGAAAACGCCGGTGCGACCGTGGTCGACAAGCCCGCAGTGGTCGATGGCAACATCATCACCAGCCGCAATCCCGATGACATCCC
>JBFHIF010000261.1:0-3064 GCA_041596595.1 Erythrobacter sp.
ATCGTATAAGCCGAGCACGAGGTCGGGATTGCGCGCGAAACCCTCGGGCGTGGCGACATCTTCGACGCGGTGCCGTTCCCACAATCCCCCGGCATCGCGGAAAGTGTCGATCCCGCTTTCTGCGGAAATCCCTGCCCCGGTAAGGATGACGATACGTTCGATCTCTGTCATGAAGGTGTTCAAACACGGCATGGGGCACGCAATCAATGGCGCAATTTGCAATTATCGGTCACAAGGGTCGCATGGGGCGCGCGCTCGCCGAAGCGGTCGAGAGTGCGGGGCATGAATTCTGCGTCGGCGTCGACCGCGGCGGAGACCCCCTGCCCCTGCTTCGCCAATGCGAAGTGGCGGTCGATTTTTCCTCCCCCGATGCGCTGCCGCGAAACCTGAAGGCTGCGTGCGCGGCAAATATCCCGATCTTCGTCGGCACGACGGGTCTCGAACAGGACCATTTCGTCGCGCTGGCGGAAGCGGCGAAATCGGTTCCGGTCCTGCAGACGGGGAACACCTCGCTCGGCATCAACCTGCTCGCGCATCTCGTCGCCCAGGCGGCAGAGCGGCTGGGACCCGACTGGGACATAGAGGTGCTCGAGATGCACCACCGGATGAAGGTCGATGCGCCTTCGGGCACCGCCAAGCTGCTCGGCGAGGCGGCAGCTGAGGCACGCGGGATCGACCTGTCGGACAATATGGAAAGCGGGCGTCATGGGCAGACCGGCGAGCGACGCCGAGGCGCGATCGGATTTGCCACCCTGCGCGGAGGCACCGTAGCTGGAGAGCACAGCGTCATCTTCGCAGGTGACGAGGAACGAATCGTGCTGTCGCACACGGCCGAGAACCGCGCGATCTTCGCGCGCGGCGCGGTGCGAGGGGCCGAATGGCTGATCGGAAAGCCAGCGGGACGTTACACGATGGGAGATGTGCTGGGCCTGGCGTGATACGCGGTCCAGTCAGGGGGAGAAAATGGAAAGGATCTGGGGGGTGGCAAGCTTCTTGGCGTGGTGCTCGGGCTGCGGGGAAGGCGTGCGATGACACTGCGACACCGTGTCTACTGCCAGCTCTATGCCGAAGCGCAGCCGCAGGGCCGCCTCACCCTCACGAACAAGGTGGTGATCACCGCAATCCTCGTCTCGGTGCTTCTCGCGATCATCGGCACCGAACAACAGGTAATGTCCGACAATCGCACCGTCCTGCGCTGGGCGGAGTTCGGCTTCGGCATATTCTTTCTGGTCGAATATCTCGCGCGGTTTTGGGCAGCGGCCGAGCGACCCGGTGAAGAAAGCAACACCGTCAAGCGGCTCAAGTGGTCGCGGTCCTTCTTCGCGATCGTCGACCTCGTGGTGGTGATCGCGGCGCTGGTGCCGTTTCTCGTGACCGGCGCTCCGGTGCTCCGGCTATTGCGCCTCCTGCGGCTCGCCGCACTTCTCAAGTTCGGGCGCTTCAGCCAGGCGCTGCGCGAGTTGGGAAGGGCCATCGTCGAACGCCGCTACGACCTGTTCGTCACCGCTGCGCTCGCCATCGTGCTGCTGCTCGCAGGCGCGACTGCGCTGCACTGGGCGGAGGGAAGCATCCAGCCGGATGCCTTCGGCTCGATCCCGCGCGCAATGTGGTGGTCGATCATCACGCTGACCACGGTCGGCTATGGCGACGTTTCGCCGATCACGCCGCTCGGCAAGATCCTTGCCGCGATGGTCGCGCTGAGCGGAATCGGTCTGGTCGCGATGCCCACGGGGATCATCGCTGCGGCGTTTTCCGATGCGATGCAGCGCCACCGCGAAGAGCTCGAGAAGATCAAATCCGACGTTTCGGAATGAATGTGCAAGAATGACCAGAGACGAGATTTTCGAATTTTTCAGGCGGCTCGCCGAAGACAATCCCGAGCCCGAGACCGAGCTGGAATACGGCAATGCCTATCAGCTCGTCGTGGCTGTGGCGCTGTCAGCGCAGGCGACCGATGTCGGGGTGAACAAGGCCACGCGTGCGCTGTTCGCCAAGGTCGAAACGCCTCAGCAGATGCTCGAGCTCGGCGCAGAGGGGCTGAAGGATCACATCAAGACGATCGGCCTGTTCAACTCAAAGGCCAAGAACGTGATCGCGCTCTCGCAACTCCTGGTCGACGAATATGGCGGCGAGGTTCCGGACACCCGCGAGGACCTCGTGCGGCTCCCCGGCGTCGGGCGCAAGACCGCGAACGTGGTGCTCAATTGCTGGTTCAGGCAGGAAACCTTCGCGGTCGACACCCATATCCTGCGCGTCGGCAACCGCACCGGCCTCGCCAAGGGCAAGACGCCCGAGCAGGTCGAGGCCAAGCTCGAAAAGCGCGTGCCCCAGCCCTTCCGGCTGCACGCGCATCACTGGCTGATCCTGCACGGGCGCTATATATGCAAAGCGCGCACGCCCGAATGCTGGCGGTGCTCGGTGGTGGATTTATGCAGCTACCGTAAGAAGGTGCTGGAGAAGCCCAAGGGGCGTTAGTTATCGGCACTCCGAAATCGGAATTGGTCGATCAGACATCAATTTCTGGTCCCTAAGATGATAAACGTTATCTTCCTTCGGCGTTAACACGAACATAAACGCTCGGTCCTCACGAAGATAAGTGTGCCCAAAATACCTGATGGGCACGCTATTACTCACTTTGGCCCCTGCCACCGTCCGCTGGACATTAACCGTTCCCGTCATCCATCCGTGCCCGAGGATGTCGTTCTCCAGTTCGACGTGCTGATAGTCGCGATTGTTTACTAGGCGACCGACTACGACCGAATCTCCGCAATCGGACGAAAGCGCCCGGTGTTTCGGAAAATGGTCGGTCCTGGTGCAAGCCGTGCTTACAAGACAGATGGCCACGGCTGCAAAAAGTCTCGCTGTCGCTTCATTAGACATCGTCAGCCGAAATCATTTCCGCCTTGTCGATCTCACCGGTCAGGCTTGCCACCGTGGTCGCAACCGCGGCATCGCCGCTGACATTGGTGGTGGTCCGCATCATGTCCATGATCCGGTCGATCCCGGCGACCAGCGCGATGGTTTCGAGCGGAACACCGACCGCGCCGAATACCAGCACCATCAT
>JBFHIF010000262.1:0-3064 GCA_041596595.1 Erythrobacter sp.
ATCTACCTCCATCATCCCACGGTCACTGATCCGGGCATGGCCCCGCCGGGCAAGAGCACGTTCTACGCGCTGATTCCGGTCGCGCACATGGGGAAGATGCCGATCGACTGGAGCGTCGAGGGGCCGAAACTCGAAAAGGCCGTGCTCGACGAGGTCGGCAGGCGGCTGATTCCTGATATCCATGACCGGATCGTGACCAAGTTCCACTACGCCCCGCCCGATTTCGCGACCGACCTCAACGCGCATCTCGGCAGCGCCTTCAGCCTCGAACCGGTGCTGTGGCAGAGCGCCTATATGCGCGGTCACAACCGCGACGACGTGATCGAGAATTTCTATCTCGTCGGCGCGGGCACGCATCCGGGCGCGGGCATCCCCGGAGTGGTCGGCAGCGCCAAGGCCACGGCGGGGATTGTCTTGGAAGACCTTGCCGCTAAAGCAGGCGCATGAATCAGATCAGACGTCTGGCCGTTTATTGCGGGTCGGCCACGCCCGAAGACCCGCGCTACATCGAACTCGCGACTGAGGTTGGCGCATCGCTGGCCGAGCGCGGCATCGGCGTCGTCTATGGCGGCGGGCGCCTGGGGCTGATGGGCGCGGTCGCCAGGGGCGCGCTCGATGCCGGGGGCGAAGTGATCGGGGTGATCCCCGAAGCGCTGTTCCACTCCGAGGTCGCCAATCACGACTGCACCGAATTGCTGACCGTTTCGGGAATGCACGAGCGCAAGCAGAAGTTCACCGACCTTTCCAATGGCTTCGTCACGATTCCGGGCGGGGTCGGGACGATGGACGAATTGTGGGAAGCGATGAGCTGGGCACAGCTGGGCTACCATTCCGATCCAGTCGGCCTGCTCAACGCCTTCGGTTTCTTCGATGACCTGATCAAGTTCAACGCGCGCATGGCCGATGTCGGGTTTGTCCGGCCCGCGCACCAGAACATCCTGATCGCCGCCGATACGCTTCCCGACCTGCTCGAGAAGATGGAAGCCTACGAGCCGCACACGCCGATCTTCCGAATGAAGGCCGAGGACTTGTGACCGACCGGCCTCGCAACCGCCCCCCCACCAAGATCGTGCCCCGGATGCTCGCACCATCGCGCATCCTCAGGCCCGCGATCAGGCGTGCAGGCGGCGGTCGCGAGCGCTCGATGATGGTCGAGAAGTGCTACGAGATGATCGCCGAAGGGTCGAAAAGCTTCGCCTCGGCGAGCAAGCTGTTCGACCTCGCCACGCGCGAACGGGTGTGGATGCTCTACGCCTGGTGCCGCCGCTGCGACGATATCATCGACGGCCAGCAGCTCGGCGGAACTCTCGGCAAGCGCAGCAGCCCGGGCGAACGGGTCAAGTCGATCCGGGTGCTCACCCGCCGCGCGATCGAAGGCGAACCGACCGCGGAACTCGCTTTCGATGCCTTCGGACAGGTGGCCGCCGAGTGCAATCTGACGATGGAAATGGCCGAGGACGTGATCGCGGGCTTTGCGCTCGATGCCGAGGGCTGGCGGCCGCGCACCGGAGAGGATCTCGCACGCTATTGCTACCATGTCGCGGGCGCGGTGGGCGTCATGATGGCGCGGGTCATGGGCGTGCCCGCGGCCGATGGATACACGCTGGCGCGCGCCTGCGATCTCGGGCTTGCCTTCCAGCTGGCGAATATCGCGCGCGATCTCGCCGAGGATGACGCCGCGGACCGCTGCTATATCCCCGCCGAATGGCTGGCCGAGGAGGATATCGAGCCCGGCCAGCTGATGAAACCGCATCACCGCAACGAGGCCTCCGACATCGTGCGTCGGCTGGTGGTGAGGATGGATCGCCACCTGCGCGCCGCGCGGCTCGGCACCGTGCACCTGCCGTTCCGCAGTCGCTGGGCGATCCTTGCCGCGGCCAATATCTACGGCGAGATCGGCTACGAGGTCGACCGGCGTGGCACTGCCGCCTGGGATCACCGCGTGGTGATCTCGCGCCCGCGCAAGCTGATGCTGATCGTTTCCGCCTTCTTCGAGGCGCTGCGCAACCGCCCGCTTCCGCCCGACCAGATGCCCGAGTGGAATTACGACGACATCCTGATCGACGTGCGGATGCGCGGCGCGATCCCCGAGGCCGATTACAAGCCGCTGCCCGACGAGGATTAACCTGGCGCGCAAGCGCGCTTGCGGTCCGTCGATCTCTGTCCTAGCCACGCTCGCATGATCACCAAGCTCCTAATCGCCAATCGCGGCGAGATCGCCTGCCGCATCATCCGAACCGCTCGCGAAATGGGGATCGCCACGGTGGCGGTCTATTCGGACGCCGATGCCAAGGCGCTGCACGTGCGCGAGGCCGACGAGGCGGTGCATATCGGCCCCTCCCCCGCAGCCGAAAGCTACCTCGTAGGCGACAAGATCATCGCCGCCGCGAAGCAGACCGGCGCCGAGGCGATCCATCCGGGTTACGGCTTCCTGTCCGAGAACGCCGGCTTTGCGCAAGCGGTGATCGATGCGGGGTTGATCTGGGTCGGTCCCAAGCCGTCCAGCATCGAGGCAATGGGCCTCAAGGACGCCGCCAAGAAGCTGATGCGCGAGGCGGGCGTGCCGGTGACGCCGGGCTATGAAGGCGAGGACCAGTCGGTCGAACGCCTTAGACAAGAAGCCGACGCGATCGGTTATCCGGTGCTGATCAAGGCGGTCGCGGGCGGCGGCGGCAAGGGGATGCGCAAGGTCGATGCACCCGAGGATTTCGAGGCCGCGCTCGCAAGCTGTCGGCGCGAGGCCAAGGCCAGCTTCTCCAATGACGAGGTGCTGCTCGAAAAGTGGATCACCTCTCCGCGCCATATCGAGGTGCAGGTGTTCGGCGATAGCCATGGCAATGTCGTCCACCTGTTCGAACGCGACTGCTCGCTCCAGCGCCGCCACCAGAAGGTGATCGAGGAAGCCCCCGCCCCCGGCATGGACGAAGCGACGCGCGAGGAGATCTGCGCCGCCGCCGTACGCGCCGCCAAGGCGGTCGATTACGAGGGCGCAGGCACGATCGAGTTCATTGCCGATGCCAGCGAGGGCCTGCGCGCCGACCGCATCTTCTTCATGGAGATGAAC
>JBFHIF010000263.1:0-3056 GCA_041596595.1 Erythrobacter sp.
ATTGGCCGCGATCGCCGCCTTGAGCGCGGCGCGCGCCTTTCCGGGTTCGCCCAGCGTGATACGACTGCGCATCAGCATCACCCAGCCATCGAGATCGTCGGGCTCGCGCTGAAGCCGGGTTTCGAGATTGGCGACCATGCCCTCGGCCATCTGGCGCTGCTGTTCGGGCGGGATCGACCCGGCAGCGGCGATTTCCTGCGCGCTCGGCCCGCGAACATTGCCGGGCGCGGCAACAGCCGGCATCCGGCCATCCTGCGCCGCGGCGAGTCGCTTGCTCACGTCGATATCGTTGATCGCCGCAACCTGTTCGATCGTTCGGACGAGGTTTTCTTCCCAAGGCGCGCCAGGCGGCGTGTCTCCGAGCAGCGCGAGCCAGTCAGTGATCGCGGCTGACGGATTGCCATCGAGATCCTTCTTTACCGCGAGGAAATAGCGAGCGCGCGGATCCATCGGATCAAGCTCAATCGCCTTGCGGAAGGCGGTGATCGCGCTGGGAGGTAGCGGGTCGGCCGCCGCGCTGGCGGCATCGACGGCCATGACCCGCGCTTCGCCCAGCGCCGACCACAGCACGGCCTCGTCTGCGTCGATCGCGACGGCACGCTCGTAAGCTTCGGCGGCCTGAGCGAATTCGCCGCGCTCAAACCGCGCGAACGCCAGTTCGCTCCATGGCCCGGCATCACCTTCTGAAGCCTCTGCTCGGGCTTGCAATTCGGCAACGTCGATCTGCCCGTCCTGCCCGGTGGTGGCGAGGGTCTGATCATCATCCCCTGAACCTGCCAGATTATAGGCGACCGAGCCTGCTGCGAGCAGCGCAGCGGCCCCCAAAAGCAGCCAGCCAGCTTTCGATGATTCGCGTGTTTCAGCTGCGGAAACGGCGTCTTCAGATTCCTGATGTGATCCCATGGATTTGCGCATACCAGCGCTGTCTATTTCGGGCAATTGGCTCTGGCAAAACGGGTCGGCTTCCCTATGGTGAAATCGTAGACGGATCTATCCGGCGAAGGGGGGGATAGATTGACTGAGGTTTTCCAAGTGGCAATCGTTGGCTCGGGTCCTGCCGGGCTGAGTGCTGCGGCGCATGCTGCAGCGCTCGGCATGAGCCACGTATTGCTCGAGAAAACCGACCACCTATCGGATACGATCTTCAAATATCAGAAGGGCAAGCACGTGATGGCGACGCCATCCAATCTCGTGCTGCGCAGCGATTTCGATTTCGATGCGGGCAAGCGCGAGACGATCCTCGGGACGTGGGATGAACAGGCCGCGCAGCAGAAGATCAACGTGATGCTCAACGCCGAGGTCGATGCGGTCGAAGGCGAAAAGGGCAACTTCACGATCGCTTTGAAAAACGGCGAAAAAGTGCGCGCCGAGGCGATCGTGCTTGCGATTGGCACCCAGGGCAATCCCAACAAGATGCGCTGTCCGGGCGCCGATCATCCGATGATCCAGTATCAGCTCGATGATCCCGGCGAGTATTTCGACGAACACATAACGGTGGTGGGTTCTGGCGATGCCGGGATCGAGAACGCGCTCGGCCTTGCAGCCGACGATGCACAGCGCAACACCGTCACCATTCTCAACCGCAGGGACAGTTTTGCCCGCGCCAAGGCCGCCAATGTCGCGCTTCTCGAAGAAGCCGAGCGCGAAGGCCGGATCAGCGTGCGCCGGGAAACCAGCCCGGCCGAAGTTCGGGACGGGGAACTCGTGCTTGAGACTCGCGATGGCGAAGAGACCATCCGGTGTGACCGCATCATCGCCCGCACTGGCTCGCAACCCCCGCGGGCCTTTGTCGAGGCGATGGGGATCGAGTTCACGAGCGAGGAGCACAGCGCCTTTCCCAAGCTCAGTCCGGCGTTCGAAACCACCAAGCCGGGCATTCACGTGATCGGAGCCCTCGCGGGCTATCCGCTGATCAAGCACTGCATGAACCAGGGCTACGACGTGATCGAGTTCCTCAACGGGAACACCGATCTGAAACCCGCCGACGAACCGATCCTGGCGGAAAAATTCGCGGTCCTGCCCGGCAATCACGATGTCGAACACTGGCTCGGCGTGTTCGGGGATAACGTGTCGATCCTCGAAGAACTCTCGCCGCTCCAGCTGCGCGAGCTAATGCTCGACAGCACGGTTCATTATTACGAGCCCGGCGAAGTCATCTTTACCCGAAATGCGCCGGGGTCCTCGATGTTCGCGATCGCGCAAGGATCGGTCGCGGTCGAGATCAATCCTCAGGATCCCTCGATCACCGTCCCGATCGAACAAGGATCGATCTTCGGCGAGGTCGGGCTGATTTCGGGCCGTCGCCGCGGAGCGACGATCCGCGCCGCCGAACCGGTTGTCGCACTCGAACTGTCGCGCACCGCAGCGCTCAAGCTGATCGCGACGTCACCGGGGGCTGCGCGTGCGGTCAATCGCATCGCGATCGAGCGCCAATTGCTGCAGATGTTCGGATCGGGTCTGACCAAGGAAGATGTCGCGCCGCTGGTCGAATCCGCCGAACTTGTCGATGTTCGTGCCGGCGAGGTCATCATCGAGGAAGGGGCGGACGACAAGGACGTCTACATTATCCGCCGCGGTTCGATGATCGTTGAAAAGAATATCGGCGGGCGTCCTGTGTTTCTCTCCTACCTCCCAGCAGGCAGCTATGTCGGTGAAATGGCGGTGATCGACGGATCGGTCCGCACCGCGACGGTGAAGGCCGCGATCAAGGCCGAAGTGATCCGCCTGCCCGGCGATGCTTTCATGGCGCTGCTCGATGCCAACCCCAAGGTCCGCGAGCGCGCCATGTCCGACATGGCTGGTCGGCGCAAGGTCACCGCTTTCATCGAGAGCCGCAAGGATGACTTCGGCGGCGCGGTCGACATGTATTCTCAGACCGCGGCCTTCCTCGTCGATCAGGGTCTGGGCGAAGCCACCGACGTGTTGCTGATCGACGAGACTTTGTGTGTCGGCTGCGACAATTGCGAGCGCGCCTGCGCCGATGCGCATGAAGGGCTTTCGCGGCTCGATCGCGAGGCCGGAAAGACCTACGCGCATCTCCACGTGCCCACCTCGTG
>JBFHIF010000264.1:0-3051 GCA_041596595.1 Erythrobacter sp.
CGATCACGAGGCCGGGGAACCCCGCCCCTGTGCCTAAATCGAGCCAAGGACCACCCAACCCGGCCCATGTTTCACGTGGAACAATATCCAGCAATTGGATGCTGTCGGCTATGTGTCGCTGCCATATCTCGCCTTCAGAGGGGCGGCTCATCAGGTGCTGGCGCTGATTTTCATCTAGCAAGAGGGTCTCGAATCGCTCGATCCGCTGCAATCCCGCATCACTAACCCTTTGCACGACGAATTCGCGGGCCTGCGCCTCGTTCGCAATGAAATCTGTCATGTCAGGCTGCGACACCGGAGGTCTGCGCATATCGGCGTGCATGGACCAGGAGAGCTGAGAGCGCCGCCGGCGTTATTCCCGGAACGCGCCCGGCCGCCGCAAGCGTAGGGGGTGAGGCACGGGTGAGCCGTTCGACCATCTCGTTCGAGAGCCCCGGAACCGCAGCGAAAGGGAAATCGCTTCCGAGAGCCAATTGCTCGCTTGCCCTCAAATCGCGCAATTCGGCATCCTGCCGCGCGAGATACGGAGCATAAGCCGCATCCTCGGTAATTTCCTCGATCAAGGAATCTCCGGGTTCGAGCTCCAACCCGGTCCAGGGGTCGAGATCCGCAAGCGCGATCCCGTCATGCCTGAGCCATTCCGAAATCGGCTTTTCGCCTCCGTCGCGCCGGACAGAAAACCCGGCTTCGTGCAGATCTCGCGCCGGAATCGTCATTTCGAGCGCTGCCTTGAGCTTAATTCGGCGCGCTTCTCGCTCGTCGAACCACGCCTGACGATCCTCGCCCACGCAGCCCGAGGCAATTGCGAGCCCAGTCAGCCGCGTAGAAGCATTGTTGGCTCGCAGCCTCAAGCGGTATTCGGCCCGCGCGGTGAGCATGCGATAGGGCTCGGTCACCCCCTGGAGGGTGAGGTCGTCGACCATCACGGCGATATAGGAGTTGGCACGGTCGAGCGGAGGTGCAGTCTTGCCCAGAACCGCGGCGGCAGCCTCGAGGCCTGCGACCATGCCTTGCGCGGCAGCCTCTTCATAACCCGTCGTCCCGTTGATCTGCCCGGCACAATACAGCCCCGGTATGGCGCGAAGCTGCAGATCGCTCGTCAATGCACGCGGATCGATGTGGTCATATTCGACGGCATAACCGGGTTCGACCATTTCTACCCGCTCGAGACCCGGCATGGCGCGCAACATCGTCTGCTGAACGTCGACAGGAAGCGAGGTGCTGATTCCGTTGGGATAAACGAGATGGGTCGACAGCCCCTCGGGTTCGAGGAACACCTGGTGGCCTTCGCGATCGCCGAAACGGTGGATCTTGTCCTCGATCGATGGGCAGTAACGCGGCCCCGCAGCGTCAATAGCCCCCGAAAACAGCGGCGAGCGGTCCAGGTTTGCGCGAATGGCGTCGTGGGCCGCCTGCGTGGTGCGGGTGATCGCGCAAAAAACCTGCGGGTTCGCCCGTCGCGGCGTCAATGGCGACATGGTCCACTCGTCTTGATCGGAAGGCTGTTCCTCGAGCGCGGACCAGTCGATCGTGCGCCCGTCGAGGCGTGGTGGCGTCCCGGTCTTGAGGCGCGCCATTGGAAGATTGGCATCGCGTAGCTGGCGGGCCAGCACCTTGGCCGCATTTTCACCGATCCGGCCCCCTTCGAACCGTTCCTCGCCGCGGAACAACACACCGCCAAGGAAAGTCCCGGTGCACAGGATCACCCGGTTCGCAGACAGGATCGTCCCGTCCGCGAGTTCAAGCCCGACAACAGCCCCGCCCTTCAGCACGAGCGCAGCCGCTTCACCCTCGACGAGGGTGAGCCGGTCCTGGGCCCTGACCGCTCGCTGGACCGCCGCTTTGAACAACACGCGGTCGGCCTGGACCCGCGGGCCCCAGACCGCGCTTCCCTTCGACCGGTTGAGCATCCTGTAATGGATCGCTCCGGCATCTGCCGCCCGGCCGATTATCCCGTCTAACGCATCAACCTCGCGAACGAGATGGCCCTTCCCCAAGCCGCCGATCGCCGGATTGCAGCTCATCGCCCCGATCGCAGCGAGATCGAAGCTCACCAGCGCTGTCGATGCGCCCATTCGCGCCGCGGCGCAGGCCGCTTCGACCCCGGCGTGGCCACCGCCGACTACAAGGACATCGAAATTGTGCATGGGAGCGCCAGATAGGGACGCGCGCGGCGAAGGTCAAAACTTCTTGTGCGGAACCGCGATGTTCCACGTGGAACAATCGCGTCGGTCATTTGCCGATGCAGAATCGTCCGAACAGTGTGTCGAGCATATCTTCGGTCGATGCGCGGCCTGTCAAGCAGTCGAATGCGAGCCGCGCCAGCCGCAATTCCTCTCCTGCAAGCAGAAGATCGCTGCGTTCCTCCGCCGCCGCCAATGCGGAGACTGCCTCGGATAGCCGCGCATGTTGCCGCGCATTCAGTGCCGTCTCGCCGGGCTTGGGCAGCGCTTTGCGGGCCGCATCAAGCAAAAGACGCTTCAATTCGTCAATGTTTTCGCCGCTGACCGCCGAAATCTTGATTACGGGATCGATCTTGCTCGAAGAATCGTCGGTATCGGATTTCGCAGCAACCTCCCAAGCCTCGTTCGGTCCTTCGCCTTCGGGTCCCAGCCACAGGATAACATCAGCCGAAGCCAGTTCGGCATGGGCCCGCTCGATCCCTATGGCCTCGATCGGATCGCCGCCCGAACCAGGCTGGATCTCACGCAGGCCCGCAGTATCGACGAATGTGAACGGAATACCCTCGATCGCAACCGAACGCACGATCACGTCCCTCGTGGTGCCAGCAATCGGTGAAGTTATCGCCGCCTCGCTCTCGATCAAGGCATTGAACAGCGTTGATTTTCCCGCATTTGGCGGCCCCGCGATAGCGACCCGAAAGCCTTCCCCCAAGGCTTCCGAGCGCGGTCTCTCGAGCCAGGCCTCAATCTCCTGGCGCAGGTCGGCCACTTGCGCGCTGAACTCTGGAGGCAAATCTCCGACATCATCCTCATCGGAGAAATCGAGAGCGGATTCGATCAGCGCCGACAGCGACAGCACCCGGCCACG
>JBFHIF010000265.1:0-3049 GCA_041596595.1 Erythrobacter sp.
GGCGCGCGCCACGCATCTGGGAATGCGCGCTTGCCGCGACAGGGGCGCTGGCCTAATTGATCGGGCTTCAATCAACCAGGGAGAGAGCAGCCATGATCAGCCACGTCATGATCGGCAGCAATGACATCGAGCGGTCCAAGGCCTTCTACAACAAGGTGCTGGGCGTTCTGGGAGTGCGCGAGCCGATGGTTCACGAGGGCGGCAACGGACAGACACGTCTGTTCTACATGCATAACGGCAACACCTTCTCGGTGACCGAGCCGATCAACGGCCAGCCCGCGACCTGCGCCAATGGCTTCACCATCGGTTTTGCCTGCGACAGCCCCGAACAGGTCAAGGAACTGCACGATGTCGCGGTCGCCAATGGCGGCAAGAGCATCGAGGACCCTCCCGGCCCGCGCGAGGGATCGATGGGGGTGATGCACCTGTGCTATTTCACCGACCCTGACGGCCACAAGGTCTGCGGCATCCACCGCGAGGGTTGAAGCCCGGCTGATTCCCGCGCTCAGCGGGTCAGTTGAAACACCGCGAATTCGGCGCGCCAGTTGGCTGCTGCCGCGCCGATTTCGCGCTCCTGGTCAAAGAACCATTCGCGCTCGATCGCAGCGCCGCTCGCAGCCGCGAGTTCGCGGAAATCGGCGACGGTGACATGGTGGATGTTCTCGGTCTCGTACCAGCTCACCGGCAGCGCGCGGGTAACCGGCATCCGTCCGCCGAACATCAGCGCGGCGCGCATCCGCCAATGCGCGAAATTGGGGAACGAGACGAACGCCTTGCGCCCCACCCGCAGCAATTCGTCGAGCATCCGGTCGGGCCGTGTCGCGGTCTGGAGCGTCTGGCTAAGGATCGCGTAATCGAACGCCTTGTCGGGATAGTCGGCAAGGTCGGTATTGGCATCGCCCTGCACCACCGACAGCCCGCGCGATACGCAGCGCTCTACAAGCGCCGGATCGAGCTCCATCCCGCGTGCATCGACGTTTGATCGCGTCTCGAGTTCGGCCATCAGCGCGCCGTCGCCGCAGCCGATGTCGAGCACCCGGCTGCCTTCGCGGACATGCGCGGCGATCGCGGCGAGATCGGGGCGGAGCGTGGCTTGAGACGCGCTCATTCGACGAAACCTCGCACCACCCGGTCGAGCTGTTCGTGTTCGAGCAGGAAGCTGTCATGGCCGTGCGCGGCGCTGAGTTCGACGAAGCTCACCTTGGCTCCGGCTGCATTGAGCGCATGGACGATGTGGCGGCTCTCGGAGGTAGGATAGAGCCAGTCGCTGTCGAAGCTGACGAGGCAGAACCGCGCGCTCGTCCCCGCAAAGGCCTTGGCGAGCTTGCCGCCATGCTCCTCGGCGAGATCGAAATAATCCATCGCCCGCGTGATGTAGAGGTAGGAATTGGCATCGAACCGCCGGGTGAACCCGCTGCCCTGGTACCGCAGATAGCTTTCGACCTGGAAATCGGCGTCGAAGCCAAAGCTCTTCGCTCCCGCGCTGCCATCGGGCCGATCCTGCAGGCGCCGACCGAATTTCTCGGTCAGCCCTTCTTCGGAAAGATAGGTGATATGGGCCGCCATGCGCGCCACCGCGAGCCCGTTATCGGGGGCCGCACCGCTCGCGTAATAATCGCCCTCGCCCCATGCCGGGTCGGCCATGATCGCCTGCCGCCCGACCTCGTGAAAGGCGATGTTCTGCGCCGAATGCCGCGCGGTCGAGGCGATCACCAGCACCCTTTGCGCGCGCTCTGGCCAGTTGGCGGCAAGGCTCAGCGCCTGCATCCCCCCCATCGATCCGCCGACCACCGCGTGAAGGCGGTCGATCCCGAGCCCGTCGAGCAGGGCGATCAGACCGCGCACCATGTCGCGGATCGTGATCACCGGGAACCGCATCGCGTAGGGCTCGCCGTCGGCCGCCGCGCTCGAAGGGCCGGTCGATCCCATGCAGCTGCCAATCACGTTGGCGCAGATCACGTGAAACCGGTCGGTGTCGATCGGCTTGCCGGGGCCGACCATGCGTTCCCACCAGCCCGGCTTGCCGGTCACCGGGTGAGTGCTCGCGACATACTGGTCGCCGGTCAGCGCGTGGCAGATCAGCACCGCGTTCGACCCATCGGCGGCAAGCTCGCCATAGGTTTCGTAAGCGATCTCCGCTCCGGCGAGCGACTGCCCGCTATCGAGCGGCAGTTCGCCGGGGATCGCGTATTGTCTCGAAGGCGCGGAAGTGTTCATCTCGCCCCGGCGATGCGGGAGCCTCGCCGCCAAGTCAATTGCACTGTTCTTGGCTCCGCGAAGCGGTTATTGCCCGGGCTTCCTATGCCTGACCTTCCTCAAGCCAAACCCTGGATCCTCGCTATCCATGCCTACAAGCCGGGCAAGTCCACGGCCGCGAGCGGACGCGCGCTGACCAAGCTTTCGGCGAACGAGAACCCGCTGGGCTCCAGCCCCGAGGCGATCGCCGCGCTCGAGGCGCCGCGCGGCGCGGGCGCCGTGGGTCCCGCGACCTATCCCGATCCGGGCGCGAGTGCGCTGCGCGAAGCGATCGGCGCGCTCCACGGCATCGATCCGGCACGCATCGTGTGCGGCACGGGGTCTGACGAATTGCTCAATCTCGCCGCGCAGGGCTTTGCCGGTCCGGGCGACGAGGTGCTGTTCAGCCGCCATTCCTTCGCGGTCTACGACATCGCCGCGCGGCGGTGCGGCGCGACCCCGGTCGAGGCCCCGCACCGCGATTACACCGCCGATGTCGATGCCCTGCTCGATGGACTGACCGAGCGAACCCGGGTGGTGTTCCTCGCCAATCCCAACAATCCCACCGGCACCTGGATCGACGATGGCGAGGTCCGGCGGCTCCATGCAGGGCTTCCGGGCGACGTGCTGCTGGTGATCGACGAGGCCTATGGCGAATATCTCGATCCCGCGCGTCAGGGGATCGGGTTCGAACTGGCGCACGAACATGGCAACGTGCTGACCACGCGGACCTTCTCGAAGATTTACGGGCTTGCCGCCGAACGGATCGGCTGGGCCACCGGCGCGCCGGGCATCATCGACGTGCTCAACCGCA
>JBFHIF010000266.1:0-3043 GCA_041596595.1 Erythrobacter sp.
GTCGCAGAGCGGATCGAAAGCCAGGTTCGCCACAAGCTCGCCCGTTTCGAGGAGCGGCTGACCCGGATCGAGGTCCATGTCTCGGACGAGAACGGCGCGAAGGGCGGGGCGGATGACAAAACCTGCACGATTGAGGCCCGCCCGCGCAGTGGCAAGCCGATCGGGGTGACCGAGCACGCTGCCGATGTCGATGCCGCGGCGCGCAAGGCGGCGGCGACGATGGCCCAGCGGCTCGAGCGCGTGCTTGGCCGCGAAGCGAAGCACAAGCACGATGCGCGGCCCGACAAGGTCCTCTGATCCGGTCGCGATGCCGTAACGCCAGTTAGCTATTGCGCAGCACCGCCCTCGCGGTAAGACGTTGCGCTGTGGCAATAAGGTCGAACATGCGCGCTGGATTGCTGGGCATCGCTCTTGCGGCGATGCTCGCTGCCTGCTCGTCCGCCGACGGGATCGACCGCGATACCGAGGCCTATGACGGCATCGGCAGCGAAGAGACGATCAATCTCATGGGGACCGAGCCGTTCTGGGCGATCGAGATCGCGCCGGCCGGCAAGGGTTTCGACGCGGTCTATTCGGACCCTGACAATATCGATGGCAAAGCCTTCACGGTCGAACGCTTCGCCGGGAATAACGGGCTCGGATTTTCCGGCGAACTCGATGGCGGCGCGGTGCAGATCGCGATCACGCCAGGCGAATGCAGCGACGGGATGAGCGACCGCACCTATCCGTTCACCGCGACCGTCAGTCTCGGGGACAGGACATTGCAGGGCTGCGCCTATACCGACGCGCAGAAATACGAGGGAGGGGAATCATCATGAACGAGGGCGCATTGAACGAAGGCCGGCTGGGCGCGCCCGTCGGCTCCGAGGAGATCGGCTCTTTCTGGCGGATATTCTTCTGGGCGGCGGCGCTGTTCAATATCGGTGTCGGGCTTGCCGGGATGCTGGTTCCCACGGCCAGCCTTGACGGGCGCATGATGGGCGTCCTCGTGTTCGCCTTCGGGATTATCTACGTGCTCGTTGCGCGCGACCCGCTGCGATACCGCTCCGCCCTGTGGGCCGGGATCGTCAGCAAGGGCGGGGTCGTTGCCCTGTTAGGCGCCGACGTGTTGGCCCGTCGCGCAGATGCCGCCACCGTCACGATCATTGCTATCGACGCGATCTTCGTGATCGGCTTTCTCGCCTTTCTTCTCATGCGAGACGACGAAGGCTGAATCGATTTTTCGCTTGAAACCGTGATTGTCGCGTCTTTACGAGGGTTTGCGATCTACTCGAGGTGTGGAACGGAGCGGCGTCCGGAGCGTTAAGAACCCAAGTTTTTAGTTAGCGCCGCTTTTGTATCCTGCGTCGAGAGACTTCGTCACTTCGCGCTTGGGAGGCGGCAAGGAAGGAAAGTTTGACTACCGACGACCCTCGACCCCCGCTGGGCGGTGCCCAATCGGCAATGCGTTTTGACGATTCTCCCGAGCGTTTCCGGGCTGGTGATGCGAGCGACCAGTTCTCGGGATCGTCGGGAGTCCTGTTCGAGCAGGCAATGGCGCAGACGCGCATGGCGGTCACCTTGTGCGACCCCAATCAGCCCGACATGCCGATCGTGTTTGCCAACCGTGCGTTCCGGCGCCTGACGGGCTATTCGGAAGAAGAGGTCGTGGGGCGCAATTGTCGGTTCCTTCAGGGTCCCAAGACCGATCCGGAACCCGTTGCCCGAATCCGCGAAGCGCTCGCCAAGGAAGACGTCGTCGTTGTTGAGCTGCTGAATTACCGCAAGAACGGCACCACCTTCTGGAACGCGCTCCATCTCGGCCCGATCTACAACGATGCGGGTGAACTGGTCTATTTCTTCGGCAGCCAGTGGGACGTGTCCGAAGTGCGCGCGGCGCGGGCGGACGAACAGCACGCCCGCGAAATGGCGCGCGAACTTTCGCACCGGATGAAGAACATGTTCGCGGTGATTTCCGGGATCATCAACGTCACCGGGCGCGTCCGGGGCATCCAGGGCGAGGCCGCGGAAATCAATTCGCGCATCCAGGCGCTGGGCCGGGCGTACGAGACCACTCTCGACGAGGCGTCGAGCGGATCGATCGAAATCGGCGAGGCGATCCGCGCCGTGCTGTCTCCCTATGACCGCGATGGCGAGCGCTTGACCATGCTCGGCAACGGGCTGCGCATGCCGTTCACCACGATCTCGATCGTGGGCCTGATCCTCCATGAATTCGCTGCCAATGCGACCAAGCACGGTGCCTGGGCGACCGAAGGCGGCCGCGTGACGGTCGACTGGCGCAAATCCGAAGCCGGTAATGCTCTCGTGATCACCTGGCACGAAGAGGGCGGGCCCAAAGTCGATCCCGACACTATCAAGGAAGGGACCGGAAGTTCGATCGTCAATCGGATGCTGTCGGGCGGTCGTGGCAAGATCACTCGCGACTGGCATGAAAAAGGCGTGAATATTACCGTCGAACTCCCGCTGGAGTCCGATTGGTGAGCAAGGTCTACCGCCTCCTGCTGCTCGAGGACGAGCCGCTCATTCTGATGGATCTGGAATTCGCCGCGATCGATCGCGGCTGCGAGGTGCATTGTGCCTCGAATGCCGAGCAGGCGCTGGACATCATCCGCGAGCTCGACAACCTTGACGGTGCGGTGCTCGATGTCTCGCTCGGCCGAAACCGGACCTGTCTGCCGGTCGCGCGCGAACTGACCGAGCGCGGCATACCCTTCATTCTCCATTCGGGCGACCTTGATCGGCATCGCGAAAACATTCGCGAACTGCCCGCTCTGCTGATTGCCAAGCCCGCGGCAGCCGAGAAGGTTATCTCGGCCGCGATCGTGTGCGCCCAGGGCGAGGATCCCGACACGGTGCGCTGCGCCGCCCAATAGGCGACAATCAGAAAAGTCCAGGCATCTCGTATTGCGCGGCCGTGGGCCGGACGGGCTGGAGCGGTTCGCGCCCACCAACGCCTTGGGCACGTTGACCGGTCCCGCCGGAAATCGCCGTGCAACTGCGCCCGCCGAGGAAATCGAGTGCAGCCGCGATCGAGGCTTCGCCA
>JBFHIF010000267.1:0-3032 GCA_041596595.1 Erythrobacter sp.
GCGGTCAGCGAACCGATGGCCGAGAGTGCTGCGGTTCCGAGGAAGATGCACACGAGCAGCAGCCGCAAGCCGCGAAAGCGGGCGTTGAGATCGCGCCGCGCGATACGCCACGCGCCGCCCCAAGTCAGGTCGGCATTCTCGCTCATTCGGCGGCTTCGTTGGCGGCCGGTGCGCGCGTATCGGAGACGATCCGCCCGTCGGCCATGGTCAGCACCCGCTCGCAGCGATCGGCGAGATGTTCGTCATGCGTGATCACCAGCAGGGTCGCGCCGGTTTCTGCGCGGCGTTCGAACAGCAGACGGATGATCTCGTCGCCCGTGGCGACATCGAGATTGCCCGTCGGCTCGTCGGCGAAGATGAGCCTGGGGCGGGGCGCAATCGCGCGCGCGATCGCGACGCGCTGTTGTTCGCCGCCCGAAAGCTGGGTGGGATAGTGCCCGGTGCGATGCCCGAGGCCTACCGCCGCGAGCTCGGCCTCCGCACGCTCGCGGGCATCGGGGCTTCCGGCAAGTTCCATCGGGGTCGCAACATTCTCGGCCGCGCTCATCGTCGGCAGCAGGTGGAAGGCCTGGAGGACGATCCCGATCCGGCCCCTGCGCGCCTGCGCCAGCGCGTCTTCTCCCATCCCGGAAAAATCCTCTCCCGCGACCATGAGGCTTCCCCCGCTGGCGCGTTCGAGGCCCGAAAGCACCGCCATCAGCGAACTCTTGCCCGAGCCCGACGGCCCGAGCAGCGCGACCACTTCGCCTTCCGCGATATCGAGATCGATTCCGCGGAGGATCTCGACAGGAGCATCCTTGCTCCCGAGGGTCAGCGTGAGGTTGCGGGCGGATATGGCTAGAGAGGGCTTTGTCACGATCACCAGATGGCATAGGGGGTGGGGCTCAACAAGAGACCCGCATGGGATACTGATAGATGCAGTTACGCACTTGGTCGAATAATGGACGCATGGCCTGCCTAGCCTGCGCCGCACTATTGCTGCCGATGGTCCTTACGGCGTGCAGCGAGCAAGCGGACGAGGGCGAGGCGGTTCGCGAAAGCCGCAGCATTGGAGCCGCCGAAGATGGCGCGGTGCCGGCGATTCCCGTGATGGGACCCGAAGTGCGCATTCTCGCTTTCGGCAACTCGCTGTTTGCAGGATACGGCCTCGATGCAGAGGAAAGCTATCCTTCCCGGCTTGAAGCGGCGCTGCGTGCGCGCGGTGTCAATGCACGGGTCGCCAATGCCGGGGTTTCGGGCGATACCAGCGCAGCCGGGCTCCAGCGGCTCCGCTTCGTGCTCGACGCGCAGGAGGAAAAGCCCGACCTGTTCATCCTCGAACTGGGCGGCAACGACCTGTTGCGCCAGATTTCACCGCGCGAAACCCGGCAGAACCTCGCCGCGATCCTCGACGAGCTGAAATCGCGCGGAATCCCGGCGATGATCTTCGGAATGCGCGCACCGCCCAATTACGGCCCCGAATACCAGGCCCAGTTCGACGAGCTCTATGCCGATCTGGCCCGCGAATACGGGGCGCGGCTGGTGCCGTTCTGGGTGGAACCGGTTTTCGCCCATCCATCTCTGCTACAGGCCGACCGCATTCACCCCACAGCGCAAGGGATCGAGGAACTGGTGGCCTCGACGGTCGAGGATGTCGCGGCGGCTGTCCCCGAAAAGACGCGCGCAGCCGCTCAGTAAAACGCTAAAGCCGTTCGACAGCGCCGTTGGCGACCTGCCAGATCGCCGCTTCGCTTTCGATCTCGGCGAAAGGCGCCATTTCGGTCCCGGTCATCCAGACCTGCGCGCGGCCTGTGCGAAGCCGCTCGAACAGGGCCGCGCGGCGGACCGGATCGAGATGCGCCGCCACCTCGTCGAGCAGCAGGACGCTTGGCCGACCCGCTGCCGCCAAGACCCCGTGCGCGAGCGTGATCGCGATCAGCATCGCCTTTTGCTCTCCGGTCGAACAGGCCGCGGCGGCTATCCCGGTCGAGGCCATGACCACTTCAAGCTCGTCGCGGTGCGGCCCGGTCAGCGCGCGGCCCGCCGCCCGATCGCGCGGGCGAGCGCGAGCCAATTGCGTGATCAGGTCCGCGGGTTCGGTCGCCCCCCCGGGGCGATAGGCGAGAACGGGGCGGGCGAAGGGTTCGCTCGGCAGCGCCGACAATTCGTCCGCCAGCGCATCGATGAGCCTGCTGCGGTTCTGCGCCACCTGCGCGCCGTGCTGCGCGACCTGGACTTCGATCGCGTCGAGCCAGTGCGCGTCTCCACCGCTTTCCAGCAGGCGATTGCGTTCGCGCAGCGCATTTTCGAGCGCGGCGGTGTGACGCGCATGGCCCGGCTCGATCGCAAGCGCCATGCGATCGACGAACCGCCTGCGAGCACCTGCGCTATCGGTGAACAGGCCATCCATTGCGGGCGTCAGCCATGACATGGCGAGCCATTCCGAAAGCGCCGAGGCGCTGGCTTCGGCGGCGTTGATCCGCACCAGGCGGCGGGTCGGGCGAGCGGCTTCGGTATAGGTGCCCAGCCGCGCCGAGACCTGGCCCTGCTCGATCAGGCTTGCGCCCACGGCAAAGCCGGTGCCGCGATCATCCTCGCCCGACTTTCGCGCGATCTCGGCCAGATTGGCGCGCCGCAATCCGCGCCCGGGACTGAGCAGCGACAAGGCCTCGAGGACGTTGGTCTGTCCGGCACCGTTCTCGCCTACCAGCAGGTTGAACCGTGCGGTCTCGACCAGGCTGGTTCGCGCGTGGTTGCGGAAGTCCTGAAGGGTGATCCTGTCGAGAGCCATGCGGCCGCCAGCGGTAGCACGCGCGCGCGCAAACGCCAGCCCTGCTAGCGCGCTTACAGACGCTCGAAAACAACGATCCCAACAGGTGGGAAAAATTACCGATGATTAGCAAGCGTTCATCAGCGGTTCAGGCCGCGTTGATGGGAAATGCCCGGAAATCCGCCATTTTTCGAGTTTGGCACGGCTCCTGCAATGTAGTTGGTACGACCGAGGGATCAGCCTTCGGGATGAACAGGAGACCAGATTATGCTTACCCAGGACC
>JBFHIF010000268.1:0-3026 GCA_041596595.1 Erythrobacter sp.
CTATCGCGCCGCGTTCGAATGCGACAGCGTCTCGGCCTTTGGCGGGATCGTGGCCTGCAACCGCCCGCTCGACCGTGTCACCGCCGAAGCGATCGCCGAGATCTTCACCGAGGTCGTCGCCGCGCCCGATGCGGATGAAGAAGCGCGTGAAGTGTTCGCGAAGAAGAAGAACCTGCGGCTGATCCTCACCGGCGACTTGCCCGATCCCGCGCGCGGGGGAATGATGATGAAGAGCATAGCGGGCGGTGCCTTGTTCCAGGCGCGCGACAATGGCCGGATAGCGCACGAGGATCTCAAGGTGGTCACCAAGCGCGAGCCGAGCGCGCGCGAACTGGCCGATTGCCTGTTCGCCTGGACGGTGGCCAAGCACGTCAAGTCGAATGCGATCGTCTACGCCAGGGACGGTGCGACGGCAGGAATCGGCGCAGGCCAGATGAATCGCCGCGATTCGGCGCGGATTGCAGCGATCAAGGCGAAGGAAGCCGCCGGGACCTTTGGCTGGGACCAGCCGAAGACGGTCGGCAGCGCGGTTGCATCCGACGCTTTCTTCCCCTTCGCCGACGGGCTGATCTCGGCCGCCGAGGCGGGTGCGACCGCGGTGATCCAGCCGGGTGGCTCGATCAGGGATGACGAGGTCATCGCTGCCGCCGACGAGGCCGGGCTCGCGATGGTTTTCACCGGGATGCGCCATTTCCGCCATTGAGCGGCGCCAATCGCGCGGCCAAAACACGCCTCGTCGCTTGCAGGCCCCATCCCAACTGACGCTTAAGCATCGGGCAATCTGAGCGCCATATACTTGGGCTTTCGGAGGTTGCTGGCAGTGTCTGTCGCAAGAAAGCCGCCATTCAGCGCCGCGAAAGCCTGCATCCGCAGATCTGTTCCTTCCGTATCTCTTGCGTAACGACAAATTCGAGGCCCGCCATGACGCTTTTCACCCCTGACCTGTTTCGCAAGTTCGCGCTGGGCTTTGTCGCCGGTGCGGTGATGGTGGGCGCGTTCAATTTCGAGGAATGGAGCGACCAAGTGTCGCCTCCGGCAAATGCCGCGGCCGATCCGGTCGAAACCCCGCCGCCTTCGGACGATTTCTGGACCCTGAGCGAATGATCCGCGGCGCGGCTCGCACCCTGTCTGTCAGTCTGACTGCTGCAGCGCTCGCGCTTTCCGGCTGCTCCGAACCGGCAACCGCTCTCGAAAACCCGGTTCTTGCGCCCTCACCCGAACGCCTCGCCGACGAGACCCCCGGCCTCAAAACCGCGATCTTTGCGGGCGGATGTTTCTGGGGTGTCGAAGCGGTATTCAGCCATGTGAAGGGCGTGAAAAGCGCGGTTTCGGGCTATCACGGCGGGGCGAAGGGCACCGCAAGCTATTCGCGCGTCACCGCGGGCGGGACCAATCATGCCGAAGCGGTCAGGATCACCTACGATCCGGCGGTCGTGCGGTATGACGAATTGCTGCAGATCTTTTTCTCGGTGGTTGCCGATCCGACGCTGAAGAACCGCCAGGGCCCCGACATCGGCGCCCATTACCGGAGTGCGCTTGTGCCGTTGGATGCAGAACAGATTGCGGTCGCCAGGGCCTATCTCGCGCAGATGGGCAAATCGGGCACGTGGAAACGCCCGATCGTCACCCGCATCGAGGCGCATCGGGCCTTTTACCCGGCCGAAAGCTATCACCAGGACTTCATGGCGAAGAACCCGCGCCACGGTTACATCGTCCGTTGGGATGCACCCAAGGTGAAGGCGCTCAAGGCGCTGTTCCCGGGTGATTATCGCGCCAGTTTTCTGCGGGACGCGCGCTAGGCGGGTTCCGCTTGGCCCTATGCAGGTCTATATCCCGGCCATGGCCGAGACCAAGATCAGGAAATCGCACGCCCACCGCGAACATTCGGGCGAAGACCTCGTATCCGCTGCGCGGTCCGCGCTGACCGGATCGGGCGAGCAATGGACGGGCATGCGCGAGAGCGTGTTTGCCGAACTGGCGCGCCACGATCGCCCCGTTTCGGCCTATGACATCGCCGATGCGCTTTCCGCCGCGCGCGGCAAGAGGGTGGCTCCCAACAGCGTCTACCGCATTCTCGACCTGTTCGTGACCAACAACCTCGCGCTCCGGGTCGAGAGCGCCAACGCCTTTCTCGCCAACACCCATCCGGGCTGCGAGCATGACTGCATCTTTCTCGTCTGCGATGCCTGCGGCGATGCCACCCATGTCGACGACGACGAGGTTTCGGCAAAAATCCGCTCGCTTGCAGACAGCCGAGGCTTCCGCGCGGAACGCCCCGTGCTCGAGATCCGCGGGCTGTGCCGCGCCTGCGCATGACCTATACTGTCGGCGAACCGTGCTATTTCAGCGATGAACGGTTGATCGACAGGTCCACAACGAGCGTGTAAAGCGACCCCCCATGACAACACCGCCCCCAACGCCGCTGCTCGATACCGTCCCGACCCCGGACGAACTTCGCAAGCTCGACCCTTCCCAGTTGCGCCAGCTGGCCGACGAATTGCGCGCCGAGATGATCGACGCTGTGAGCACTTCGGGCGGGCATCTGGGATCGGGACTTGGCGTGGTCGAACTGACCGTGGCGATCCACTACGTCTTCAACACGCCCGACGACAAGCTGATCTGGGATGTCGGGCACCAGTGCTATCCGCACAAGATCCTGACCGGCCGCCGCGACCGGATCCGTACGCTTCGCCAGGGCGGGGGTCTCAGCGGCTTCACCAAGCGCGCCGAGAGCGAATACGACCCATTTGGCGCGGCGCATTCCTCGACCTCGATCTCGGCCGCTCTTGGTTTCGCGATCGCCAACAAGCTGAACGACAAGCCGGGCCGGGGTATCGCCGTGATCGGCGATGGCGCGATGAGCGCAGGCATGGCCTACGAGGCGATGAACAATGCCGAACAGGCGGGCAATCGTCTGGTGGTGATCCTCAACGACACCGACATGTCGATCGCCCCGCCGGTTGGCGGGCTTTCGGCCTATCTTGCGCGGATGGTGTCATCGAGCGAATATCTCGGGCTTCGCAGCC
>JBFHIF010000269.1:0-3009 GCA_041596595.1 Erythrobacter sp.
GATCTACCATGTGGGTGCTGGCGGGTCGGCTGTCCCAGTCGAGAGTGATCCCCTGCGGATTGCGAAACCCGAAAGCATGGCTTTGGCCAAGGACGGGTCGCTGTTCATCGCCGACAACCGCGAGGATCGTCTGATCCACCTCCGCCCCGATGGCTCCGCCACCCAAATCCAGATTCCCGCGGACCTTTCGCCCGAAACAATCGCACTGGATAAGGGCATATTGTGGATCACCGACAGTCATAATGGCCGGATCTATCGGCTCGATCCCGGCGGAGTGATCGAAACCGTCGCGCTGTTCACCGGCGATCTTTCCAATGTCAGCGGGATCGCGATCGGACCCGACGACGCCATTTTCGTATCGATCCAGGCCGACCTGGATGAAGGGCGCGGCTATATCGTCAGGCTGGGCCCCGAGAGCGAGGGCCGCTGAAGCATGACAGGTCTGCCCCCCGCCCTCGTCTTCGGAGACGATCCCGGCGCCTGCCTCGGCGCGATCCGTTCGCTGGGAAGGATCGGCGTACCGGTCCACTCTGCCGGCTGGCGCGACGATCTGCCCGCCTATCGCTCGCGTTACTGCGTCGGTTCGCATTGCATTGCGCGCTACGAGAGCGGCGGAGCGAGCTGGGTCGCCTCCGTCCGCGCCGTGGTGGAATGTCACGGCATTGCGTTACTGGTCCCGACGAGTGATTCCTCCGTGGCGCAACTCGCCGCCCATGCGGGTGAGTTTGCACCTGCGAGGGTCACGGCACCCACGCTTGCGGCGCTGGACGTGTTTGCGGACAAGTGGGCCACGCGCGAAATGGCCGAGCGGCTCGGAATACCGGTTGCATCCGGGTGCCTTGTCTCGCGCTCCAGCGATGCAGGCGCAATCGACGAGACCCTCGGCCTCCCGGTCGTGATCAAGGCGAGACGCTCCTACGAGTTGGGCGACCGAACGCAGAAAAGTCCAGTTGCGCTTGTCCGCTCGCGTGGGGACCTCGCACGCAGGCTGGCGAGCGCTGACAACGCCATCGCGGAAGGCTGGATCAAGGGATTTTGCCGAGGGGTATCGGTGCTGGCGGTCGATGGCGAGGTCAAACAGGCATTCCAGCATCGCCGGTTGCGACAGAAACACGCGACCGGACCGAGCAGCGCGCGCATATCGGAGCATCTCGATCCGCGCCTGCTCGATGCCGCGAAAGCTATGGTTGCAAAGGTCGGTTATTCGGGTGTCGCGATGTTCGAATTTCGTTGCCGCCACGAAAGCGACGAGTTCGCCCTGCTCGAAGTCAATCCGCGGGCCTGGGGTTCGATGCAACTGGCGATGGCGGCAGGTCAGGATTACGTCGCCGCGCAATATCGCTGACTCGTTGAGGGGATCATGCCGGAACCGAGCTTTGAATATCCGGCAGGGCTGCAGAAGCATTCGCTGTGGGGAGAGTTCGAGGCTCTCTCAAACGAGGCGAGAGCCGCAAGAGACATCTCTTCCAGCATCGCGGCGGCGAGATTGGCAGTGACATTTGCCGGGCGATTGCTGAGCGGCAAGGACTTCGATAGCCACGCGCCCGATGATGCCGCCCCGTTCGTCGCCGAGAGGGCCCAATTCCTCAAGCGCGCCCGGCGGAAACTCCTGCCCACGCCGCGATCCGCCCCTCGAACTGCCGTGGCCAAATGATGAGCAACGCTCCGCGCAAACCCGGCGAAGTTTACATGGGCGCTGCCATGGCGGTGACGCTGACCTTTTCGCTGCGTGCGATCGGTCTCGTTTCGGTTTTCATCCTGGCACGGCTCCTGTCGCCGGCCGATTTCGGTGTTGTCGGCCTCGCGATGACCGCGGTCGCGATCGTCGAAATCTTTTCCTATCTCGGGCTGCGGCAGGCGCTCCTGCGCCTGCCCGGCCCCGACCGCGATTATTATGACACCGCCTGGACGATCCAGCTCATCGTCTTCGGCCTTCTTGCGCTCGTGCTGCTGGCGCTCGCCGGTCCCGCCGCCACGTTCTACGGGGAGCCGCGCGTCGCGCCTGTGATCGTGGCGCTCGCGGCGCGTTTCGTGATGCTGGGCCTGACCAATATCGGCGTGGTCGAGTTCGACCGGGATCTCGATTTCGGCCGCGACCTCAAGATGCGCGCGATGGCGCGGGTGCTGTCCTTCGTCGTGACAGTCGGCTTGGCGCTGGCGCTGCACAGTTACTGGGCGCTGGTCATCGGCATGATCGTGCAATCGCTGGTGCTCACCGGCCTGTCCTACGTGATGCAGCCCTATCGACCGCGCCTGTCGCTGGCGCGGCGGACGGAATTGCTGGGCGTGTCGCTATGGATCTTCGTCGGGGTGGCGGCGCAGTCGATCTACTCGCAGGTAGACCGGATCATCATCGGGCGCAGCGCGGGAACCGGCATTGTCGGGGCCTATGCGGTGAGCAAGGATCTCGCCAACATCCTCACGCTCGAGATCGCGACCGCTTTGAACCGGGTCACCTTCGTCGAGACCGCGCGCCGCGGCGCATTCACCCAGCAAGGTGCGCGAATTGCCAATGCGCTGGGAGGTTACGCGATGATCTCCGCTCCGATCGGATTCGGCCTTGCCGCTCTGGCGAGCGAGTTCATCGGCGTGTTCCTCGGCGAACAATGGGCTCCTGCCGCACCGCTCATGCCGCCGATCGCGATCGCGAGCGCGGTGTTTGCGGTCTACAAGCTGATCGCATCCTCGCTCCAGGCCGGCGGGCACGAGCGGGCGTCGGCCTGCCTCAGCCTGGGCGGAGTGATCGTGCTGTTCGCAGGTGTGTCGCTGGTGGCGTGGCGTGGCGGTGGCCCGATCGAGATCGCCCAGGCCGGAATGGCGGTATCGATCGCGCTTCTGGTATCGGCAGTGTTCGTGATCGCGGATCGGTCGCGTCACCCTGCCGCAGACTATTTCGCGGCTGCCGCGCGCCCCTTCATCGCCGCTGCGATCATGTATGGTGCGATAATCGCCCTGCCGGTGCTGTCAGGTGTTCTGCTTGGGGAACTGATTGCCAAGGTGGCGATCGGC
>JBFHIF010000270.1:0-3007 GCA_041596595.1 Erythrobacter sp.
GACGGAACCGGCGCTCCGCCCGAAGGGCCGGTCGACATCGTGGTGGAGAACAACCGGATCACTGCGATCGTGCGCGGCGGCGGCGCTCAGGTCGATGCCGACCGGGTCATCGACGCGCAGGGGATGTTCGTGCTTCCCGGCTTTGTCGACACGCACGGGCATAACGGCGATCCGGTCAAGGCACCCCAACCCTCCTACGGCTTCAAGCTCTGGCTGGCACACGGGGTCACAAGCGTGCGCGGCGTCGGGTTCGGCTGGGGTTCGGACGATCTTTCGATCGACCAGAAGCGCCGCAGCGCGGCCAACACCATCACCGCGCCGCGGCTGTTCGCCTACCAGGTGCCCGGGACCGTCTGGGGCCAGGGGCCGGTCGATAGCCCGGAAAGGGGCCGCGAATGGGTCCGCTGGGCCAAGGCGCGCGGCTATGACGGGATCAAGTTCTTCAATTCCGAGCCGCCTGCCATTCTCGCCGCGATCCTCGACGAGGCGGAGAAGCAGGGCCTCGGGTCCGTCGCCCATCTCGGCCAGCGCGGGGTGGCCGAGGTCAATGCCAGGAAAGCAGTCGAACTGGGTCTCGACGGAGTGACCCACTTCTACGGCCATTTCGAAAGCCTGCTCGGCGAGAGCCGGCTGCCGCAATATCCGATCACCTACAATTACCTCGACGAGCAATCGCGCTTCGCCTGGGTCGCGCGGCTTGCCGAACAGGTGGGCGAGCCGGGCAGCAAGGCGTGGGACGACTATGTCGATCTGCTTATCGAAAACGACGTCACGCTGAGCCCGACGTTCAACATCTATGCCGCCAGCCGCGACGTGATGCGCGCGCGCACTCTTGAATGGCACGATCGCTACACGCTGCCTTCGCTGATGGAATTCTATGCGCCGAGCCTCACCAATCACGGAAGCTATTACCACGACTGGACCAGCGAGGACGAAGCAGCGTGGAAACGGTTCTACGCCAAATGGTTCGCGCTTACCCGCGACTTCAAGAACCGCGGCGGGCGGGTCACCGCAGGGTCGGACCCCGGCTATATCTACCAGACCTGGGGTTTTGCCTATATCGGCGAGCTCGAGATGCTGCGCGAAGCCGGGCTGACCCCGCTCGAAGTCATCCAGGCCGCAACGATCAACGGTGCGCGCGAGATCTACGATTCCAAGGGCAGCGAACCGCCGTTCGGATCGATCAAGGAAGGCAAGCTGGCCGATCTCGTGATCGTGCCTGAAAATCCGCTCGCGAACCTCAAGGTGCTCTATGGCACCGGGCACACGAGGCTCAACCGCGAAACCAACGTGCTCGAAACGGTCGGCGGCGTGCGCTGGACGATCAAGGACGGGATCGTGTTCGACGCACCGCGATTGCTCGAGGATGTCGCCCGGATGGTCGCCGCGCAGAAGCGCGCTACGGGACAAAGCGCCGAGTAACCCGTCGGCCTTGCAGCCGCGCGGCGCAGCGCCTACCTGCCGCGACCTATGGCGCAACCACCCATTCTCAGCCTCGAAGGCATCGGTCTCCAACAGGGCGGGCGCTGGCTGTTCGGCGGCCCCGATCGCGAGCCCTTCGATCTGCATGTCGGCCCGCGCGACAGGCTCGCGCTGATCGGCCGCAACGGTGTGGGCAAGACCACGCTGCTGCGCGTGATCGTCGACCGGATCGAACTCGACAGGGGCACGCGCAGGGTCAAGCCGGGAACCCGGATCGTCTATCTCGAGCAGGAGCCCGACCTTTCCGAGTTCGGCACGCTCATGGAGTTTGCGCTGGCGGGCGAAGATGCGCCTGCCGAACACGAGGTTGAAAGCATTGCCGGGCAGCTCGGCATCGACATGAGCCGAGGGGCCGAGAGCGCGAGCGGGGGCGAAAGACGCCGCGCAGCGATCGCACGCGCGCTGGCGCAGCAACCCGACCTGCTGCTGCTCGACGAACCCACGAACCACCTCGATCTGGGCGCGATCGACTGGCTCGAGGACTGGCTGACGCGCTACAAGGGCGCATTCATCACGATCAGCCACGACCGCACCTTCCTGAGGCGTCTGACCCATGCAACGCTGTGGCTCGACCGCGGAACGATGCGGCGCAAGGAAGTCGGCTTTGGCGGCTACGAATCGTGGGAAGAGCAGGTCTATGCCGAGGAAGCCCGCGCCGCCGAAAAGCTCGACGCCAAACTCAAGCTCGAAGCACACTGGCTCGAACGCGGCGTTACCGCCCGGCGCAAGCGCAACCAGGGTAGGCTCGAAAAACTGCACCAGATGCGTGCCGCCCGCGCGGCGATGATCTCCGACAGCGGCTCGGCGAAGATGAAGCTCGCCAATGACGAGGATTTCCGGTCGAAGTCGGTGATCGTGGCGGAGGATATCGCCAAGTCCTATGACGGCCGCGCGATCATCAAGCCGTTCTCGCTCCGTATCCAGAATGGCGACCGCATCGGGATCGTCGGCGCGAACGGTGCCGGCAAGACCACGCTGCTCAAGATGCTGACCGGCGAGATCGAGCCTGATCGCGGGACGGTCAAGCGCGCGCAGACGCTCAGCGGCGTGATGATCGACCAGCAGCGCCGCCTGCTCGAACCCGATGCGACGGTGCGCCAGATCCTCGCCGAAGGCGGGGACTGGCTCGACGTTCGCGGACAGAGAAAGCACGTCCAGGCCTATCTCAAGGATTTCCTGTTCGACCCCAAGATCATCGACACCAAGGTCGGCATCCTGTCCGGCGGGGAGCGATCGCGGCTGCTGCTTGCGCGGGAATTCGCGCGCACCGCCAACCTGCTGGTGCTCGACGAGCCGACCAACGATCTCGACCTCGAAACGCTCGATCTCCTGCAGGAGGTGATCGCCGATTTCGACGGCACCGTGCTGATCGTCAGCCACGATCGCGACTTCCTCGATCGCACGGTCACCGTCACTCTCGGTCTCGACGGGACGGGACGGGTCGACGTGGTCGCGGGCGGATATGCGGATTGGGAAGCCAAGCGGCGCAAACCCGTTCCTGCCGGAGCACGGAAGAGCACACCCC
>JBFHIF010000271.1:0-3006 GCA_041596595.1 Erythrobacter sp.
CGGTTGCTCCCTTTGTGGGCCTGTTCGGTACCGTCTGGGGGATCATGAACAGCTTCTTCCAGATCGGCGCTCAGGAAAGCTCGAGCCTCGCGGTGGTCGCGCCGGGCATTTCCGAAGCGCTGTTCGCCACCGCGATTGGCCTGTTCGCCGCGATCCCGGCCGTAATCGCCTATAACCGCTTCTCCAACCGAGTTAATCGGTACGAGGCGCGGCTTCATCGTTTTGCCGACCGGGTCCATGCCGGGCTCAGCCGCGAACTGGACAAGTCCTGATGGGAATGGGTGTCGCCTCGCGTTCGGGTCGTGGTTCGCGCCGCGCGCCTATGGCGGAGATCAACGTCACGCCGTTCGTCGACGTGATGCTGGTGCTGCTGATCATCTTCATGGTCACCGCCCCGCTGCTGGCGGTTGGCGTGCCGATCGAGCTGCCTGATAGCCGCGCCAATCCGGTTGATCAGACGCCCGAACAGGTCACGATTTCGCTCGATGCCAGCGGAGCTGTGTATATCGATGATGCCGAGGTCGCGGTAGAAGCGTTTCCGTCCGCGCTCGATGATCTCGGCTGCGCCGGTGCGGATCAGCCAATCGTGGTGTTTCGCGGCGACCGCGCAGTGGACTATGGTCGGACGATGGCGGTTCTGGGAGAACTCAACCGCGCCGGCTGCAATTCGGTCTCGCTGGTCACCAGCGGTTCAGTCACCCCGCCATAATCAATCGGATTAGCATGGGAGAGACACTGATCTTGCGGAACGAGGACAAGCTGGCGCTGCCGATCGCGGTGGCGCTGCACGTGCTCGTCGTCGCCGCGCTGGTGATCCAGCCGGTCCGCACCGACGTGCTCACCCCGCCGCCACGCATGACCGTCAGCCTCGCCACCGAAGTGGGGCTGGAGGCCGCCTCTCCCGATCCTGTAGCCGAAAGTCGCGCAGCGATTGCGCCTGTGTTGGGCGAGGAGCCCGCGCCCGAGGCGGTGAGCGAGAATACTCCGCAGCCCGAAGCGCGACCGGTCGTGGTTCAGCGGCCCACCCCGGCGGAACGCTCGCGACCCGCCGAACGCTCGGTAACCCGCCGACCCCCTCCGGCTCCTACCAGCCCGCAGCGAGACCGCTCGCGCCCTGATCGCGAACAGCCCGCCCGCACAGCCAGCGCCGAGCGCGGTGGCGGCAGCCGGATTGGCGAAGATTTCCTGGCTGGGCGCGGCGATTCAACCCGTACCGACGAGACCCGTGCACCAGCCGCGACTTTTGGCCGCGCGGAGCGCGCTGCTTTGTCGTCGGCCATTACTCGCCAACTGCGCCCGCACTGGAACGCACCCAGCGGCGTCGATGCCGAAAAGCTGGTCTCGATCGTATCGTGGCGGCTCAACAAGGACGGCTCGCTCAACGGTCGCCCGACCTGCCGCACCGAGGCGGGCAGCATCACCGATCTCAACAAACCGCAGGCGCCCCTGCATTGCGAGCGCGCGATCCGCGCGGTCCAGCTTGCTGCGCCCTTTGATCTCCCCGAGCAATTCTATGATCGCTGGAACGATCTCGAATGGCAATTCGACAGAAGGCTATAGATATGAAAAACAAGGCTATTCTTGGCGTATTCGTGGCTCTCCTTGCTGTTCCTGCGCTGGCGCAGAACCAGGACCTGGGCGATCCGATGGGTGACGGAGGCCGCGCAGAGCGGATCCAGATCGAAGGCGACGACAATGCCACTGGTCCGCTGCGCGGCACCGTGACAGACGAAAGCGACTGGGCCGATATCGGGATCGCGATCCCGGCATTTGCCACCGACCGCGATCGTCCTACACCCGCCAATGAAAGCGGGACTGGCGCGCTGGGCCGCGAAATTGCGCGGGTGATCACTGCAAACCTTCGCAATAACGGTTTGTTCAAGCCGGTCGGCCCCGACAGCCTGCCCCAGCCAACATTTCCCCAGATCACTGCGCCCGCATGGGCAAGCTGGCGCGGGCGCGGGGCTGAAATGCTGGTGCACGGCTATGTCCGCGCACGCGAAGACGGATCGCTGATCTTCGGCTGCTATCTCTACGATGTCGCATTGCAGGATGAACTAGTGCGCGAAGGATGGGTCGTGCGCCCGGCAGACTGGCGCCGCGCAGCGCACAAGTGCTCGGATCTCGTCTACGCCCGGCTTACCGGCGAAAGCCCGTTCTTCGACAGCCGGATCGCCTACATCGCCGAGACCGGGCCCAAGGACAAGCGCGTGAAGCGGCTCGCCGTGATGGATAGCGACGGGGCCAACCACCGCTTTCTCACTCTCGGCAGCGCGACCGCGCTCACGCCGCGTTACTCGCCCGATTATTCAAAGATCATGTATCTGAGCTATGTCGACGGGAACCCGCGGATCTATGTCTATGATATCGGGTCGGGCTCGCAGCATCTCGTAACCGAGAACCGCAATCCCACGCTCGCTCCGCGCTGGTCGCCCGATGGACGTCATATCCTTTATTCGATGGCAGTGGCGGGCAATACCGATATCTACCGCGTGCCTGTGGGCGGCGGGACCAGCGTTCGGCTGACCGACACGCCGGGCATCGATATCGGCGGATCCTATTCGCCCGATGGGACCAAGATCGTGTTCGAAAGCGACCGATCGGGTTCGCAGCAATGCTTCGTGATGGATGCAGACGGTCGCAATCAACGGCGCATCAGCTTTTTCGGGGGCCGCTGCGCAACACCCGAATGGAGCCCGCGCGGAGATCAGATCGCCTTCACCCGGATCGCCGGCGACTTCAACATCGCGGTGATGAGCCCGAGCGGAGGCGGGATGCGGGTGCTGACCAATGGCTGGCAGGACGAGGCCCCGACCTGGGCCCCCAATGGCCGCATCATCCAGTTCTTCCGGACCGAACGGAACACCGGTCGGTCATCCCTTTGGCAAGTCGACCTGACCGGTCGCAATGAGAGGAGACTTCCGACGCCGGTGGACGCGTCGGACCCGGCATGGGGACCCATTCGTCCCTGATTGTGATATTACCCCCTTGTTTTTACGGGGAGCC
>JBFHIF010000272.1:0-2986 GCA_041596595.1 Erythrobacter sp.
GCGAAAATTCGCAGCCGCTGAGGACAAAGACGGGCGGATCGACCTTCAAGAACCCGGATGGAATGAAAGCGTGGCAACTGGTCGATGAAGCCGGGTGCCGAGGGCTTCAGATAGGCGGAGCACAGGTGTCCGAGAAGCATACCAATTTCCTCATCAATACCGGCGATGCGACCAGTGCCGATATCGAGGCGCTGGGCGAGGAAGTCCGCCGCCGCGTCTATGCAAATTCAGGGGTCATGCTCGAATGGGAAATCCAGCGGGTCGGGCGGCCATGACAAGCATGGGCCAAACTCTCCACGTCGCGGTCCTGATGGGCGGCTGGGCCAATGAGCGCGAAGTGTCGTTGATGAGCGGCAAGGGCGTTGCCGATGCGCTCGAGAGCCGTGGGCACCGGGTTACCCGCATCGACATGGATCGCCAGGTCGCGGCGCGGATCGCCGAAGCGGCGCCCGACGTGGTGTTCAACGCGCTTCACGGGGTTCCGGGCGAAGACGGCACGGTCCAGGGAATGCTCGACCTGATGGGCATCTCCTATACCCATTCGGGGCTCGCAACCTCGGTCATCGCGATCGACAAGCAATTGACCAAGCAGGCGCTCACCGCCCACGGCATCCCGATGCCGGGCGGGCGGATCGTCAGGAGCGAGGAATTGTTCGAACGCGATCCGCTCGAGCGGCCTTACGTGCTCAAGCCGGTCAATGAAGGCTCGTCGGTCGGGGTGGCGATCGTCACCGATGAGAGCAATGTCGGCAATCCGATTGCGCGCGATGCCGCGGGGCCGTGGCAGGAATTCCGCGAATTGCTCGCCGAACCGTTCATCAAGGGACGCGAACTCACCAGCGCGGTGATCGACGGGCCCGATGGCCCGCGCGCTCTGGGCGTGACCGAACTCATCATCGATGACGGTTTCTACGATTTCGAACACAAATATACCGAGGGCCGCACCCACCATGTCTGCCCGGCCGAGATCCCGGTCGAGATCGCGCGCCTGTGCGAGGAATATGCGGTGCGCGCGCACAAGGTTCTCGGCTGTCGCGGCACCAGCCGCACCGATTTCCGCTGGGACGATGAGGCGGGCGAGGACGGGTTGTTCGTTCTGGAGACCAACACCCAGCCGGGCATGACGCCGCTGAGCCTCGTTCCCGAACAGGCGAAACATGCCGGTATCGATTATGCCGAACTGGTCGAGATGATCGTGCGCGAGGCGCTGCGCGTCCACGACCGCACCTCTGGAGGCGGCGAGGATGGCTAGGATCACGCGAGCCGGAGGAAAGGGTGTCCGCCGCGCCGCAAAAGCGCAGGGCCGCGCTGCCGGGGCTCGCAAGGCCCGCGCCACGACCAGCGGTTTCGTCGATCAGGCGATGGGGCTGCTGCCGTTCAGCGACGAACAGTGGAGCCGGATCTGGCTTGCCGCGATCATCGGCGGCGCAGTCGCGCTGGCCTGGGTGATCGCCAATCTCGCTGGCGTGCCCGCAATGGCGCGCGCCGAAGTGGCCGCGATTGCCGCCGAAGCCGGGTTCGAGGTCAAGCATGTGCGCGTGACCGGGACCGAGCGGATGGATGAACGCGCGGTCTATGCCCGCGCGCTGGCGCGCCGCGATCAGGCGATGACCGAGGTCGATATCGAGCAGTTGCGGGCGGATCTCATGCAATTGTCCTGGGTAAGGGACGCCAGGGTTTCGGTCCAGCTGCCCGATACGCTCGCGATCGACATTGTCGAGCGCACGCCCCACGCGGTGCTCGCCAAACCCAACCGTCTGGTGCTGATCGACCGAACCGGTCACGAACTCGCACCGATCTCGCGCGAACGGGCCAAGGGGATGCTGCGTGTCTCGGGGCCGGGTTCCGCGCGCCAGGTCGAAAGGCTCGATCGCTTGCTGGCGGCCGCGCCCGCACTCCGGCCTCAGGTCGCCTCGGCCGAGTGGATCGGCAACCGGCGCTGGAACCTCGTATTCAAGTCCAACCAGGTGCTGGCCTTGCCCGAAGGCGCTGATGCTGCCGCCTCGGCACTGGTGGCCTTTGCTCGGATGGACGGGCAGAACCGCCTGATCGGCGGCAAGGTGGCGAGTTTCGACATGCGCGATCCGCCGCGTATCTACATGCGTATCCCCGGACGTGCCGACGCGATCGAAAGTCTGGACGGAAAGGTCCCCTGATGTCTTCTGCAAAGCAAATGCGCAGCACCCCGGGCCGTTCGCGGCTGTCGCGCGTGATCGGAGCGGTCAATATCGGGTCGTTCCGCATCTCGGCGATGATCGTCGGCGAGACCGAGAACGGCGAGTTGCAGATCCTGGGGTCGGGGCACCGCGCCAGCGCAGGGGTGAAGCGCGGCTATGTCACCGACATGAAAGCTGCCACCTACGCGATCCGCGATGCGGTCGAGCGTGCGGAAAAGAACGCCGGACATTCGGTTCAGGGCGTATGGATTGCCTGCGCGGGCGCGGGACTGGCGAGCCAGGTATCGAAAGTCGAGATCGAGATCGGCGGCAGGCGGATCGAGGAGGAAGACGTCGAGCAATTGCTGGTGGCCGCGCGCGACATGATCCAGCCCGACGGGCGCACCGTTCTCCACGCCCAGCCCGCGCATTACACGCTCGACGGAGCCCATGGCGTCGCCAATCCGCGCGGGCTCCATGCCGAAAGGCTTGGGGTCGACATCCACGTGATGCTCGCCGACGGGGCACCCGTGCGCAACCTGATGGAGGCGGTGCAGAACGCCCATCTCGATGTCGATGGCGTGGTCGCAGCACCGCTCGCGGCCGGCTATGCCTGTCTTTCGGATGAGGAGCGCGAGCTTGGCGTTGCGCTGGTGGAAATCGGTGCGGACGTGACCAACATCTCGATCTTCGCCGGGGGCATGCTGCTCGGCATGCGCGCAATGCCCCGCGGTTCGGGAGATATCACCGATGCGATCGCCAGCGGCTTCGGGATCCGGCGTTTCCAGGCCGAGCGACTGAAATGCGTCGCGGGATCGGCGATTGCCAGC